>DAOWIP010000156.1 GCA_030640865.1 Sedimentisphaerales bacterium
CATAACAGGAATTAGTGCCATTCTACAACATAAGACGATAAATAACGAAGAATTAGACAGCTTTCCTTTGCTAATGGGAATTAATACAATTCAACATGCTGTCAATAATATAGAATATCGACACACCTTATGGTAAACAATAGCAAGTTTCGTGTCAAGAAAATTTTTGGGTTTTTATCGGGAAAAACTTGGTATCGTCCTAAAGAACCCGTGAACAGTTACAAAATATGTTTATGGGCGCTTGTACCAAAGCTCTATTAGTGATATTATATTTGTAGTATAGAGAAGTATTTAGCGATTTTGAAGGAGGTGGCATAGCCACTTTTTCTGTTTAGCATGAATGGCAAAGCCCCGCTCCCGTTGGTCGCTGTCGGAAGTGATAGATTTTCGAAATTGGAATAATGTTGTCATTAGGAGATATAACTTGGCCAAAAAAACAGGCAAAATCAAAAAACAAAACAATCAACGGAATTATCTTTTTACCAGCGAATCGGTGAGTATGGGACATCCGGACAAGGTGGCTGACCAGGTATCCGATGCCATATTAGACGCTATGCTGGAGCAGGACCCGCGAAGCCGTGTGGCGTGTGAGACAATGGTAACCACCGGCCTTGTAGTCGTGGCAGGTGAGATTACCACAAAAGCGATAGTGGATATTCCCTCTGTCGTACGCAAGACTATACGCGAGATTGGTTATGACGACCCCAAAACAGGGTTCGACAGCGAAAGCTGCGCAGTGATGGTTACACTCGATAAGCAGTCGCCTGACATCAGCCAGGGGGTAACGGCTGGGACGGGGCTACATAAGGAACAGGGCGCCGGGGATCAGGGGATGATGTTCGGCTACGCCTGCAAGGAAACACCAGCACTAATGCCTATGCCGATCCAACTGGCTAACAGACTGGTGGAAAAATTGGCCAAGATGCGTCAAACCGGGAAAATAAAATGGCTGCGGCCTGACAGCAAAAGCCAGGTAACCGTGGAATATAACGGTAATAAACCCGTGCGAATCGATACGGTGGTGATCTCCACCCAACACGATCCGGACATCAAATATCGTGAACTGCGCAAGGCGGTAATAGAGCAGGTGATTATGCCTGTACTGCCCAAGCGAATGGTCGATCGCAAGCTGACCATCCATGTCAATCCCACGGGCAGATTCGTGGTCGGCGGTCCGCACGGTGACTGCGGTCTGACAGGACGGAAGATTATTGTCGATACCTACGGTGGCGCTGGCCGACACGGCGGCGGAGCCTTTAGCGGTAAAGACCCATCAAAGGTCGATCGCTCCGCCTCTTATATGGCCCGCTACGTTGCCAAGAATATTGTAGCGGCTGGTTTGGCCGACCGCTGCGAAGTACAGATCGCCTACGCGATCGGGGTTGCCGAGCCGGTTTCCGTGCACGTTGATACTATGGGTACCAATAAGATACCCGAACACACTATCGCCGAGTTGGCACGCGATGTATTCGACCTGAGACCCAGTGCGATAATAAAACAACTCAAACTGCTAAGGCCGATCTATCTGGCTACCGCGAGGCACGGCCATTTCGGACGAACCGGTGAAGGGTTCACATGGGAAAAGACCGACAAGGCGGCAAAATTGCGATTAAAAGCAAAACAATGTAAAATGTAAAATAAACAATGATAAATTGAAGAAAGAAAAAGAGAGACTATTTGTGGAGATGAGCTATGTCGAAAAAACTGAATCGTCGAGGTTTTTTGAAAAAATCCGTACTGGCTTCCGGGGCGGCGTTGGCACTGAGCTATGAGGAGAAGGCGCTGCTGGGGCAAAAATCGAAAAAGACATCCATCGATCCCGACCCAGAACTCCAAAAGGACTTTCCAACCGGCCGAATTAAGAACCTCAAGATCAGCCGCATCATCTGTGGAGGGAACTTGATAAGTACTTTTGCCCATAGCCGGGACCTGATTTACGTTTCGCCCCTGCTCAAACATTATTTCACCGATGAGAAGGTATTTGAAACGCTGTTTCTTTGTGAAGAGCAGGGCATCAATACAGCTATCTTGCGGCTGGATAATCGCTGCCTTGGAATCCTTAACAAATACTGGAACGAACGAGGCGGGACTATTCAATGGATTTGTCAATGTAAGTTGCCCTCAGATGATTTCTATTCGGATATGAAACGGGCCATTGATAATGGCGCTCATGCTCTCTATTTACACGGCGGAGTAGCTGATCGTTTGGTCGAAGCCGGTAAGGTTGATATATTGGGCAAAGCGGTCGATTTTATCAGGAAAAATGGTCTGCCGGCAGGAGTGGCCGGCCATATAATCGAAGTGCCGATGGCCTGCGAAAAGGCGGGATTGGACGTGGATTTCTACATGAAGACCTTAAATGCCAAGAATTACTGGTCCGCAGGACCTATGCCAAGGCATGACAGCGTCTGGGCCGAGACACCCCAAAAGACCATCGAGTTTATGAAAACAGTGAAAAAACCCTGGATCGCCTATAAGGTGCTGGGAGCGGGGGCTATCCATCCGCGGAAAGGTTTTCCGTATGTCTTCGAAAACGGGGCTGATTTCGCCTGCGTGGGTATGTTCGATTTCCAGATTATCGAAGATGCAATGATCGCTAAAAAAATATTGAAAGATAAAAACCTGAAAAGAAAACGCCCCTGGCGGGCATGAGAAATAACTTTGTCGCAATAATTACGGAACCCAAAACATATTTACAAAAAAGGAAAGTGTACTATGTCGAATGATTTAAATCGCAGAGGTTTTTTGAAGAAGTCTGTCGCTGTATCAGCGGGAGTCGCGTCAGGTCTGGGTCTGGAAAAAAAGGCTTCAGCGGCAAAAACAAAAGAAACACCTATATCGCCTATGTCGCAGGACAATATTAAAGGGCTGCCCCTGGCGAAGATAGGCAATGTCAAGATCAGCAGGTTGATCTGCGGCGGCAATCAGATTAACGGCTATGCCTACGGTAGAAACCTTATCTTTGTTAAAGGATTAATGAAGAATTACCTTACCGACGAAAAGGTCATGGATATGTTGGAGACAGCTGAAGAAAATGGAATAAATACCATCATTGCGAATGCGGGATACAAGGACCGCGAGGAAAATACAATCAGACTTCTCAAGAAATACTGGAACGAAAGGGGCGGAACCATCCAATGGCTGGCACAATGTAACATATACGAAGATGACGTTACAGGCATAATAGAAAAAGCCATCGATAACGGTGCGGTCGGCGCGTTTGTGCAGGGCGGCTGCGGAGATAAGTACGTCAAAAACAACCGTGTCGATCTGTTGGCCAAGGCGGTCGATTTTATCAAACAGAACGGACTGATAGCCGGCGTCGGGGGCCACATGACAGAAGTGCCGATGGCGCTGGAAAAAGCGAAAGTCGGCGTGGACTTTTATTTCAAGACGCTGAACAATGTGCATACCCCCGAAGTGCCGACATATTCGGTTACACCGGAGAGGACTATTGAGTTCATGCAGAACGTGAAGAAGCCCTGGATCGCCTATAAGGTACTCGGTGCCGGGGTCGTCCATCCAAGAAAAGCCTTCAAGTTTGTTTATGAAAACGGCGCGGATATTGTCGTGGCAGGAATGTTTGATTTTCAGATCATCGAAAATGTGATGATCGCAAAAAAAATACTGAGCGACAAAAATCTTCCAAGACGCCGTCCCTGGCGTGCATAGGCATGCAAGACGAGCGCCGAGGCCCAGTGGCACTTGCTGCGGAATTGGAAAAACGCGTGGGGCAAAGCCACACCATATAAGACCCCGTAGAGCCTTCCTGTTATGTTTGAGATATGCTTAGGAGAGAAATTGATATGATGCCATCGAAAACATCTTTACTTATCGTAGCTGTGCTCGAATGCGTAATGCTGTCGCTTTTTGTGTGCGAATCACTGGGAAAAGGGCCGGCCACAACAACAGAGATTACAACGATTGTGCCGGAAGAAACCAATGAACTGTTGGCTAATCCCGGTATGGGATGGCAGACATTCCACAGGACCAGCGACAAAGACAAAAATCTCCCAGACTGGATTCCCTCCACCATCCACTACGCCCGCTGGGGATGGGGGACCCTTGAGCCGC
>DAOWIP010000057.1 GCA_030640865.1 Sedimentisphaerales bacterium
ATAAGGAGTTTTTTATGACTTCACAAAAACAAATTATCGCCAACCGAAAAAATGCCAAAAAAAGCACCGGCCCCGCCACTGCTCAGGGGAAAAAAATCACCGCTTGCAACGCTCTTAAGCATGGCCTGCTCTCTGGACATCTTTTACTGCCGGATGAGAATGAAATTCAATTGGAGCAATTGCGTAACAGCATATTTTCTTCTTTGGCCCCACGGGGAGAATTGGAACTCTTTTTGGCTGAACGTGTACTCACCGCCGCTTGGAGGCTTCAGCGACTGATCAGAATTGAAACGGAAATGATGGCCGGTGACCTCCAGCGAAAAACTACTCCCAGCGCGTTTGACCTTGTCTTCGGAAACAGACACAAGCAGCCAACCCTCGGTTCTGCCGTCGCTCGAAACTTCAGCGAAACAGATAATTACAGCAAACTTCGCCGTTATGAAACTTCAATTGAAAGGGGACTCTTTAGGGCGCTCCACGAACTACAATCTCTTCGGAACACAAAAAAACCGATCCCATTACAACTGTTGAATCCGGTCCTCAAGTAGCCTGGGCCATGCCCGCCATTAACTCACCCGACTCGGTGGCTGCCACCGAGTCTTAGAGGTGGATGGCTTTTTGTAGGGTGGGGTCTTGCCCTACGCGTTTTTCTTTAAAGTGGGAGGCCGTCTCCGACGGGCGAGTTTTGTTTTCGTTTTGTCATACTTAGCCCCACGTTTTACGTGGGGTTTTAAAATAGCCCCCGATGTAAAATCGGGGGATTCTTCTCTTTATTAGGCCCGAAGGGCCGAAAGAGCGCATAGCCGGGGGCACAGCGTAAACCCCCGGAAGAGTTACGACAACCACTATTAAAGCCCTGAAAGGGCGAAAGAAAGCAACCTGAAAAAAGTGTGGACGGTTACAAAAATGGCTTTGTTTCGTAAAACAACCTGTTTGGCATAGTAATAAGTTTTTTTATGTTATGTATTGCCAAATATCCCGGCTGGTGTTACAATGGCTGGCCTTTATACTATCTATGGAGAAAGTATAGTTGCTGCGGCCTTGACACAATGTTACTGGCTATCGAAATGTATGTTTTTATCAGATAAGGAGTTATTGTATGGCGGTTGAAGAAAAAACTGAAATTCCCACCTATGATGTGCCCGCGGCCATCAAGGGCAAGACAGACATTGATTTTGAGACTTATCAGCAGATGTACAAGCGGTCTGTTGACGATCCGGAGGGGTTCTGGGCCGAAATGGCGGAAAAATTCGTCAGTTGGGACTCCAAATGGGACAAGGTTCTGGACTGGAACTTTAAAACAGCGAATATCGAATGGTTCAAGGGCGGCAAGCTCAATATCAGTTATAACTGCCTGGACCGTCATGTCGAGGCCGGCCACGGCGACCAGACCGCTTTAATCTGGGAAGGTAACGACCCCGGCGAAGACTCCAAAGTAACCTATAAAGAGCTTATGGATAATGTCTGCCGGTTTGCCAACGCCCTAAAGAAACTTGGCGTCCAAAAGGGTGATCGTGTTTGCCTTTATATGCAGATGGTGCCGCAGTTGCCGGTAGCGATGTTGGCTTGTGCTCGTATCGGAGCCGTCCACAATGTGGTTTTCGGGGCGTTCAGTCCTGACTCGTTGACCGAGCGGATCAACGACTCGTCCTGCAAGGTTTTAATCACCCAGGACACAGCCATGCGCGGCAAAAAGAACGATATTCCAATGAAGACCAATGCCGATGCAGCCGTCAAGGATTGCCCCAGTATCGAGCATGTTATCGTGGTAAAACGCACTGGTAACGAGGTGCCGATGACTGACGGTCGCGACCTCTGGTGGGACGAGATAACAAAGAATGAATCGACAGAGTGTGCGCCGGAGCAGATGGACGCTGAAGACCCGTTGTTCATTTTATATACATCCGGCTCGACCGGCCATCCGAAGGGTGTGCTCCACACAACCGGCGGCTATCTGGTCCATGCCGCGATTACGCATAAGTATGTGTTTGATTATAAGGAAGGTGATATCTATTGGTGTACCGCTGACATCGGCTGGGTTACCGGCCATAGTTATATCGTTTATGGCCCACTGTGTAACCGGGCCATCTCGGTAATGTTCGAGGGCGTGCCTAATTATCCCGATTACAGTCGGTTCTGGCAGATTGTCGATAAGCACCAGATCAATATCTTCTATACCGCTCCGACGGCCCTGCGTGCCTTGATGAAAGAAGGGGACTCCTGGGTCGAAAAAAGTGATCTTTCCACTCTCAAAGTGCTTGGCACGGTGGGCGAACCTATTAAGAGTCCCGAATGGCACTGGTATTATCGTATTGTCGGCAAAGAACGCTGCCCAATCGTTGACACATGGTGGCAGACCGAGACCGGCGGCATTCTCATCACTCCGTTGCCCGGGGCAATCAAGACCAAGCCCGGCTCAGCCACTCTGCCTTTCTTTGGTGTTCAGCCTGAATTAGTGGATGAAAATGGTACTGTCATCGAAGGCAATGGTGTAAGCGGTAATCTTTGCATCAAGTTCCCCTGGCCCGGCATGATGAGAACTCTGTACGGCGATCATGAACGTTTCCATCAGACCTATTTTAGTATGTATCCGGGCAAATATTTCACCGGCGACGGTTGTCGTCGTGATGAAGACGGTTATTATTGGATTACCGGTCGTGTCGATGATGTGATAAACGTCTCCGGCCACCGGCTCGGCACCGCCGAGATCGAAGGCGCCATAGGCAAGCATCCGGCTGTTGCTGAGGCCGCTGTAGTTGGCATGCCCCACGACCTGAAGGGGCAGGGGATTTATGCTTATGTTACGCTCAGAACGGGCCAGGAAACTTCGGACGAGCTGAAAAAGGAACTGGTCAAGACTGTCCGCAAGGAGATCGGCCCCCACGCTTCTCCCGACAAGATTCAGTTCACCCCGGCACTGCCCAAGACACGTTCCGGTAAGATTATGCGGCGTATCCTCCGCAAAATCAGCGAAGGCGCTGTCGATCAGATAGGTGATACTACTACCCTGGCTGATCCCCATGTTGTCGAAAACCTTGTGGAAGGCAGACAATAAGAGTGCAATAGATGTTAACAAACGGAATATAGTAAAACAAACGGCAGGGTCATTAGACCCTGCCGCTTGTCTTAATGGCTCTCATTGGAAAAAGGGATATCTGTGAGGTCATTGACATTTAACCAAATTACAGTTACGCTGATTGTATGGGAAGACATGAGAAAATTATATCGAAAATACTAAAGGGTAAATCAGATAAGAATATATCTTTTTTATCACTTCGTCAGCTATTACTACATCTGGGCTTTGAGGAACGAATTAAGGGAAGTCATCATATTTTTCGCAAGGCAGGAGTTGAAGAAAAGATTAATTTGCAGCAAGAAAAAAACAAAGCGAAGTCATATCAGGTGCGTCAGATTCGCGAGTTGGTTTTGAAATATAAATTCGGAGGACAAGACGAATGACCAAGTACGAGATAATAATATACTGGAGTGATGACGACGAAGCTTTTATCGCCGAAGTACCTGAACTTGCCGGCTGTATGGCGCACGGTAACAGTCAGGAAGAGGCTTTGGCTAACGCGAAAGATGCTATGGAACTCTGGATTACCACCGCGAAAGAGTTTGGCGATCCTATCCCCGAACCGAAAGGCCGACGGTTGCTCCTGGCTTAGACGGAACTTTCGGGAATATCCTATCTTCAAAATTCTTAGCCGGCCCATAAATTATCAATTGTCAGAGAGGCTGTTTTATACTATCATTCATCCACTATGGCGATTCAGGCGGTACTATTTGATTTAGGTGAGACTCTGTTTAATTATGGCGAAGTGAACGTCGGTGCCTATTTTTTACAGGGAGCTCGTTTGACCTATGATTACCTCCGGCAGTTGGCTGGTGGTAACGATAAGTTTCCGTCTTTTAAGAAGTATCACAGGCGGCACATTGCCTCCATCAAGTGGCATTATTTCTGGTCGAACGTAAAGAATCGCGAATTTGACTGCATGGCCCTGCTGCATAAAGAAGCCTGGGCCATGGGATTGTCTCTGGAACAGGAACAACTGGAGCGGCTGGCCTGGCTGTGGTACCAGCCGTTGGGCGAGTCGGCTGCGATTGAGGTCGATTTGGCCTGCCACCTGCAGGAGCTTTCGGATATGTCGCTCAAACTGGCTATTATATCCAATACCTTCCTGCCGTCCTCGGTGTTGGATCGGCACCTTGAGCGGTTTGATTTACTGCGATTCTTTCCCGTGAGAACCTATTCTTCAGACACGTTTTTTCGTAAGCCCGACAGGCGGATTTATCAAATCACTCTTGAACGCCTGAGTGTACCTGCTGCGGATGCCGTGATGGTTGGCGATAAGTTGCGGGAGGATGTTAAAGGCCCCGCCCGGTTGGGTATAAAAACCGTGTTCAAACGTGGATGTAATAACAGGAAGAAAAGGGTTCCTTCTCACGTACCCGTGATTGATAATATCGCCGAACTGCCTGATATGATTCGTGATTGGCAAAAGTAAATTCAAATGGATATATTTATCAACATTATCATTATTGTTCTCAGTTGTCTGGCTCTTGGTCTGGGTGCGTCATGGCTGGTCGATTCCGCTGCCCGTCTTGCCCGGCGTATGGGCATTTCGGAGTTGGTAATTGGCTTGACTATAGTCGCGTTCGGCACATCCGCCCCGGAGTTTTCCGTAACCATCTCCGGCGCCCTTACAGGCAATCCCGATATCTCGGTTGGTAATATCGTCGGTTCCAACATCTTTAATATAGGTTTTATCCTGGGCGGCTGTGTGCTATTTGCCTCCCTGAAAACTCGCCCAACACTTGTCTGGCGCGACTGCCTGCTTTTATTGGCTGTAACCGTTCTCTTACTGCTTTTTTTGCTCAATCAGACCATAGCACGCTGGGAAGGGATTGTCCTGTTCATTTTGTTGGTGGGTTATCTTGTCTTTCTTTTCTGGAAGCGGGAACCAATTATGGCCGATGAAGGCCCACCGATACGGTCCGCTACCTGGCGCGACGGGCCTATGCTGCTGCTGGGATTGTTATTGATTATTGGCGGTGGGTATTTCCTGAAGGAATCGGCGGTAAAACTGGCCGTCATCGTCGGCTTGTCGGAATGGGTTATCGCGGTTACGGTTGTTGCTGCCGGCACTTCGGTACCTGAATTCGTTATCTCTATGATCGCCCTGATAAAAAAGCACCACGGCATATCAGCCGGGAACCTGATCGGAAGTAACTTATTCAATACGCTGGGCGTACTCGGCCTGGCCGGGACAATTCACCCTCTTGCGGTCGAAAAGTCGGCCTTATTCAGTATCGGTGGCTTGGTCGTTCTGACCCTGGTAGTCCTGGTATTTATGCGAACCGGCTGGAAGCTCTCTCGTCGTGAGGGTATCGTTTTGCTGCTGCTCAGTATGGGAATATGGGTGGGGAACTTTCTGCTTGTCAGGCCGGAATGATGATTGATAAATGATGAATGAGGAAACCAGAATGACGAATCAAAGGCGGATTCAACTCCCAAGTGTTACACCACCATAAGTAATTGTCTTAGCAGGCATTAAGAGCGAGCAAAATCGTTCGGGGCCCCAGACAGACAAATTG
>DAOWIP010000135.1 GCA_030640865.1 Sedimentisphaerales bacterium
ATACGCACTGCGTATTGGAAGAAGCCATCCACTTTCGTCCCGATTCTATCGGGACTTTAGCCCCTGCTGTTAAGCGGGGGTTCTTTTTACCAGCCCCCGATGTAAAATCGGTGGGTCCTCAAGTAGGGTGGGTCTGGGCCTCACGCGGTTTTCTATGTCATTCCCGCGCAGGCGGGAATCCACTATTTAGCCCCCAGTTTTACTGGGGGTCAGTCTTGTGGGTGGGCTCTTACCCCACGCCTTTTTCTGTAATACTATCTTATAATTCTTTGTTTTTTGTGCGCGTTTATGTTTCCCGTTCGTTGTAAGTTTTTACGAAACAACATTTTGCACCCTGTAAATTTTAATCTGAAGTGCAACAATAACAAATGCCAAGATGGTTGAAATTCCGTAAAAATCAAGAGAAAAATCGTTTGGGCAGAGGCCGGAATTTGGGTGCGCGGGGGGGGAAATTCAGGCCTCTGGGGTCCCAAGCGAATTTTCTCGGCGGTAACACATTATTGTTTAGATTCTTATGAGTGTTACACTTCAGATTAAAATCCAGGTATCAAATTCAAACCAGGTTTTTCTTGATCTTGCTATAGATAATCCTCGCCTTCTTTTCATTTGCCCAAAATCCAGCACGAATGGACACTCTCGTTGTTTCAGCAGTTTCGGCTTGCAATTTTATTGTTATTTGCTTACCGGTTGACGTTTTTGTCACTACCACTCCCGAAAGGTGGCCCTGCCTTTGTTTGATCGCCGATAGCTCCATCTCTTTAACTGTACCAAGTACGGCCTTATATACTGTATCAATATCTGCAGAATCAACCCACACCAGATTGCCCGAAATTGGTACCCAGGGCTTCTGTGGCGACACCGGTGCACTTGAACATCCTACTACTAAGATTAGCACCATCACACATAAGAGTACTGCTACGCCTGATACTCTATTGAACATTGCTATCTCCTATGTTAAATTTGTTCCGGTCTCGCGATTCTATCATTTCAGTAGGGTGGGCCTGTGGCCCACGCGTTTATTAGCTTTTGACGTTGGCGTTATTATTACATTACATTGTTTATTTTATAATTTTCATTTTATATTTTTTTCACACCGCCGGCACCGGCGACAATGCTCCCGTATCTGTCGTATCAATCTGCTCGGCCGGCACAGCCTCTGCTGTTCCATCATAATGAGGCAAATCCTCACCCAGACGTACCAAGCGTGCGCTATTGAAGACTATTATAAGTGAACTGACTAAGTGTAACAGTACCGCCGCGATAGGCGTAAGCCAGCCTTGTCCGCTGAAGATTATGCCGAGTATAATAAAGAGTATTCCGAACCCGAGGTTTTGCACTACTACTTTGCGTGTGGTTCGTGACAGATGTATCAGGAACGAAATCCTGTTAAGGTCGTTATTCATCAGTGCGATTGATGCGCTGTTTATTGCTATATCGCTGCCTGCTGCGCCCATTGCCACGCCGAGGTCCCCGGCCGCCAACGCCGGTGCATCGTTGACTCCGTCTCCTATGACAGCTACTCGATGTCCGCTTTGTTGGAGTTGGTGTACTAACTGCAGTTTTTCATGTGGCAGGCATTGTGCTTTTACTTCGCTGCACCCCATTTCTGCTGCGACTCGTTTTGCGACAGCTAATCGGTCTCCGGTAACCATCACCAGTCTTTTCATACCTGCTTGTGCCAGGTCGGCTATGGCGTTTCGTGCTTCTGGTCGTGTTCTGTCTTCCATACCGATCCATCCGACGCATTTACCGTCTTGTGCTATGTAGAGCAGACTGATTCCTTCCGGCGGTGTCATTTCATCGCTGCTGACGGTTGACATATCGACGCCCTGTTCTTTGAGCCAGCTATCTCGTCCGACCAGTACGGGTTTGCCTTCGACTGTAGCGCTTACGCCTCGTCCTGCTGTTTCCTTGAAATCATCTGGTTTAACCAGGTTCAGGTGTGCCTTTTTAGCGACTTCTACTAAGGCCTTTGCGGCCGGGTGTTTACTGAACTGCTCGGCGGACGCTGCGGCTGTCAGCATAACTGCCGGATCGACTCCTTTGACTGGCGTTAGTTTGCTCACAGCCAACTGTCCGGTCGTCAGGGTCCCGGTTTTATCGAAGATAATAGCGGTAAGTCTTCCTGCCGCTTCGAGGTCCGCCACGTTTTTGACGAGGATTCCTAATCGTGCTGCGCAGCTAAGTGCCGCCACCATCGCCGTTGGCGTAGCTAATATCAGTGCGCACGGACAGGCGATGATTAGTGCGGATATTGCGTTTGTGATATTGGTAAATGCGAATATAAGTCCTGCTACCATCAGTATGGTTGGTGTGTACCATTTTACATAGCGGTCGATAATTCTCATTATGGGTATTTTGGTTTGTTCGGCCTGCATTATCAGTGTTTGTACTTTGCCGAGTGTCGTATCGCCCCCTGCCGTTGCCACTTCGACTTCCATAGCGCCTGTCAGGTTTGTCGTTCCTGCGAAGACCTGATCGCCGACGCTTTTATCGACTGGAAGTGATTCGCCGGTAATAGTGGCCTGGTTGACAATTGATTGTCCGTTGATTACTTTGCCGTCTGCCGGGATATTATCGCCGGGTCGAACGCGGATAATTTGTTTTGGTTGGAGCAGGTGTGCTTCTACTTCTGTTTCTGTGCCGTCTTCGGCAATCAGGTGTGCGCGGGTTGGTGTAATTCTTATCAGTGATTCGATTGACGCTCTTGCTCCTAACGCTGTGCGTGTTTCGATCAGTTCTGACAGCAGCATAAAGAATCCTACTGCCCCGGCAACCCGATAGTTCTCCATTGCGAACGCGGCTATTATAGCCAGCGCGACGAGTTCGTCCATATGGCTGCGCCCTTTAATCACACTGGCCATAGCGTGCCAGATAATCGGCGCTCCTAACAGAATAGCTCCGACCATTGCCATTAGCTCGGCCTGGCTTTTATCGATACTTGGGATCAACTCGGCGATCAGACTGTTCAGCAGGAGTGTTCCGCCCAGTAGAGTTCCCAGGAGGCTCAGGCTGACTCGAAAGGTACGGGAACGCGTCTTGTCGCTGTCGTGATATTGCTGTTCCTGTTCCAATAAATGATGATGACTATGTGCTTCCATTTTTCTTTTTACTCATTCCGGCTGGGCGCCAAACACGTCAAAAACCCAAAAAAATAATTGCGAAAAACCGCTCAGTTTTCATCGAAAAATGTCGAAAAACACTGATTATCACAAAAAATCGTTAACATTAATTTTTACCATAATCACTTTTTAACGAAAGTTACGACTTTTTCACCACTTTTAGACACTTTTAGACAATTGTCGGATTTTATCTTTTTCCTTATTTTCGGCGCTTTTGGCGTTCGATTTTGGG
>DAOWIP010000249.1 GCA_030640865.1 Sedimentisphaerales bacterium
ATTCCCAGACCGACCATAAATAGCTGTTTGTAGAAATAATCGTATTTGCCGGTGGCGTGAATGCATGCCAAGCCCAAAGACAACAGCATCAGCACCGCCAACACCATCGTCAGCCTCAGCCCCCCTAAGCGTCCCTGCCATATACGCCTGAACATTATTGCTCCCGACTCCAATAAATCCTGAAAAACACCGGTTTTGTTACGGTATTTTTAACATATTACCTGTTAATTCAAATATAAACCAATAACATATTATATTATAAGGACTTTTAAAAAAAAGAAAACACCGAGTGTCCTAAGACGGCTCGATGTTTTCCGGAGGGGAGAAAACTCTTAAGTAGTATCGTCAAATGGGCCTGAAAATCTTTAACGCACACAACTTTATAAATCACAAGGGGTTATAGGCCTTTTTGTTTTGGCGTGTTCCTGCCTATATCCGACAGGCCGTCCAAGATGTTCCGTCTGCCCATCGACGAAAAAAGCTATATTATTATTGTTATCGGTCTTTTAAACTCCTCATCCTAATTCTATCACATTTTCAGCTTCTGTCAAGGTATCATATTTGACGATGCCATCATATTTGGTGTATTTAAATAAATAAGTACAATATCTTGATTCAATATACCAGCGCAGGCTGTTAGAATGGTGTCTATGGAAGCACAAATACTTGATAGTGGTGCTCGGCTCGATTTTGACCGTGCCATGACTTTGTATGAATCGGCTGATTTATGGCATTTGGGCCGGTTGGCAGAGAATCGTACCCTTTCACGGTATGGCCGTCAGGTCTGTTATAGTGTCAATCTCCATATAAATTATACCAATGTCTGCCGCTTTCAGTGCCGATTCTGTGGGTTTTCTCGCAGGCTGAGGCAGTCCGGGGCCTATGTGATGACAGTTGATGAGGTTGTATCCCAGGCACGGGCCGCCCAGAAGAGCGGGGCCAGCGAAGTGCATATCGTAGGAGGGGTTCATCCCGAATTACCGTTCGAGTATTACAAAGACATCCTGAAAGGGATTCGACAAGCCTGTCCAAATATGCATATCAAGGCCTTCACCGCAGTAGAGATTATCGACATAGCCGAGAAGCGTGGCGCATCGCTGGAAAATACCCTGAAAGAACTAATGGCCGCCGGACTTGGAGCGATGCCCGGCGGGGGGGCGGAGATTCTCGATGCGCAATATTTTCAACGTGTCTGTCCGAACAAGCCCGGACCCGACAAGTGGCTTGCAGTACACGCCACGGCCCACCAACTGGGACTGATGACTAACGCAACAATGCTGTACGGCTATCAGGAAACCATTGCCGATCGGATCAGGCACCTTCTGCAACTACGCGCTCTCCAGGATGAGTCAATACGACAGAACAAAGGGAAGTTTTTGTGCTTTGTGCCGTTACCATACATACCGCCAAAAATGAAAACGGGGAAAAAGTGTGCAGTAGATGCCGTAACAGAAATGAAAACCATCGCTATCAGCCGACTGGTACTGGATAATTTCGATTATATCAAGTCATTCTGGCCAATGCTGGGTGTGAAGTCGGCTCAAATTGCTCTCTGCTTCGGAGCAAACGATCTCGACGGCACAGTGCAACAATACTCCATCGTAGATAAGGGTCATAATGATAACGCTGATGATTATCTGTCAGTCGAGGCGATACGAGAACTTGTTACCGAGGCGGACCGGATACCAGTCCAACGAGATGGATTGTATCAAGTGATGTCATAAGAGTTGTGAGAAAGAAAGAATTCAGAATTCAGAAAACAGAAGACAGAAGACAGAAAGAGGGAAGAGAAGAGAAGAAGAATTGAACGTCCAATCCGCCTATGGCGGAAATCAAAGAAATGTTGAATACCGAATAAGAAAGATGCTGCCGCTACACGGAGTGTGTCTGGTACTTTCAAGAAAGACGGTTAAAGCACCTCTCTGAAATACAGAAAGGTGGCACCCAACATTTTTGGGCGACCACATAGGGTCGCCCCTACTTCGCGTAAAGCATGCCACCCGATGAGTCATCCACTCCGACGGCATAAAATCGTAATGACAATTTTTTTCTGGCCCTGTTTGTTAGTATAATATATAAGGTATCAATTAAACCGAATACTTTCTCATACAGGGAGCCAGCCGCGAATGCCGAATAAATCCGCTACTGTTTTGATACTGCGTTTCGCCTATCGCCATATCCAAACCGAAGGTAAATTACAGAATATAATTGACGCATTAGAAGAAATCGATTCGCCGAGAGTATGTCTCAGTCTGACCGAACCCGCCCTTGACGGGACTATGCTTGCCGGCAGCGTTGTCAGCGAACGTCTTGGCCGAGTCAAAAAAGCAATCGCAGAGCTACGCCGTAATAAGATTACAGTCGATCTGGTACTGCCGGGTATGTGGTCGTCCCGGACTGCCGACAATACGTATAAACGCTATTTGAAATCGCTCTACTCTAATGCCGCGGAAATTGCCGTCCGGACAATATGGGTTGATGACGCGGCGGTAATCGATAATCGTCGGTTCACCCGCCGTGGCATTCTGGCGTCCTTTAACAGTATCCGTCGGGCGGCGTGTACAGGCAATCCACTTGTACGGCTGGGCCTGATCGCGGCTATGCCCGAACAGTACGCCTGGTCAGGAGTAACCGCAACAGAGATAGCCGAGGTGCTGGCTGGTCATCACAAGCCGCTATTGGCACAAATTCAGCCCTATCGAGAAGATTACCAACGTACAGAAATACTAACCGCCGCGAATACCATAGCAAGTTGTCTGGCCCTGAACAGGACGGGAACCGAATCAGAAATGTCAGGCGCAATCGAACACCGCTGGGCTTCGCCCTTCCATAAAAGCGCAGAGTCCGACCAAATGCAGATGAATCTGAATATCCTGTTCGGCCTGAACGGGATGATGGTCAACTGCTTCGACCAAGCGGGTACCGCGCCGGGCAGCGAAAACGTGTACGTTGAAATGTACAAAAACCGACGCCGATTTCTGAATAAATTGGCCAGGCTGATGCCGAAGTCCCACCCGTCCGCCGGGATACGGGTAATTATTCCGGATTGCCATCATACAACCGGGCGGCCAACCTGCACAAAACCCATAGAAAAAGATTGGCCGATTATGCTCTGGCGAATGGGGCTGCCGATAGATGTGGTTACCACAACATCCATTAAACCCGACGACAGCACCAATCCATTATACATACTTACCGGCGATACGCCCCGGCAACTAACCCGCCGGCAACTCAACCATATATTCAAAAACGGGGTAATGCTGGACGGCAGCGCGGCTGAGACGATCCAGAAAATGGGACTGCCGGGACTGATTGGTATTAAAGTAGGCAAAGCCATCAGAAACGTACAAAGCGAGATAATATCCGATCAGTGTTTCGCGGCTCCATATTTCGGGCATAACATCATTCTGGCCGGGACTCTGCAATCCGACGATTATCGATTCCTGAAACCGGTTCACGCCAATACGAGGGTCATAACCACTCTGAAACGAAAAAATCAGATTCCGAACACTAACGGAGCCGTCCTGTTTGACAATACAGAACACAACCACCGCTGCGCTATTCTGCCATACAGCTTCGGCGAGTCTGTACCGCCGCCGCTACTGTGCATCGAACGCCAGAGACATTTTCGCGATGTGTTCGCGTGGCTTCTTCGCCGTCGGTTAGACTGTTTTGTGGAAAACACACCCGACCTGGTACCGTTTTATATACCCGATCACAAACGAAAACGGATTATCCTGGCCCTGCTGAACGTGGGGTTTGACTGGGCAATTGATTCGCGCATACGCTTAGGGCAACCACCCTTCCCCGTCAAGAGCGTCCGCCAACTCGACGAACAGGGCCGATTCGTGAACCATGCCGATTTGCAAATCCATAACTGCCGTGATTATCGTTATATTCAACTAACCTCGGATACCGCGGTGCCGCCAATGCAAATGACGGTCCTGGTACTCGATAGTTAGTTTGACCAAACATAGAAATATACATATAATTAAGATATGACTCAGATAGAACAGGCAAAAAGCGGGAAAATAACCGACCAGATGCGTCAGGTCGCCGAAAAGGAAACAGTTGATGCCGAGCTTGTCAGGCAGGAGACAGCAGCCGGGCGGCTGGTAATCCCAGCCAACACGGTACACCTGAGGGGCCGACTGGAACCGATCGGTATCGGCAGGGCACTCACTACCAAGATAAACGCCAATATCGGCGCTTCACCGCTCGATTCCGATGACGCAAATGAATTACGGAAACTTGACATCGCGCTCAAATACGGTGCGGATGCTGTTATGGACCTTTCGACCGGCGGGGACGTCGATCGCTGTCGATGTAATCTCATCGAACACAGCCCGATTCCGCTTGGCACCGTACCTATGTACGAAATGATTATCGACAAAACAGTCGAAGAACTGACCTATGATGACATTCTGGATACCTGCCGTAAGCAGGCCGAACAAGGGGTCGATTTCTTCACCATCCATGCCGGTCTTTTACGAGAACATCTGCCGCTGATCGAAAGCCGTATAGCCGGAATTGTCAGCCGGGGTGGTTCACTTCTGGCTGAATGGATGCTGCACCACAATAAACAAAATCCGTTCTATGAAGTTTTCGACGAGCTTTGTGAAATAATGCGCGAGAACGATGTCTGTTTTTCGCTCGGTGACGGCTTACGGCCGGGCTGTCTGGCTGACGCTACCGACAAAGCCCAAATCGCCGAGTTGCGGACATTAGGCGAACTGACCAAACGGGCATGGGAAAAAGGCTGCCAGGTGATGGTCGAGGGGCCGGGCCATGTGCCGTTCGATCAGATCGAATATAATATGAAAATCCAGCAGGAAATCTGCGAGGGAGCACCCTTCTATGTGCTCGGCCCATTGGTAACCGATGTTGCGCCCGGTTACGACCACATAACCAGCGCTATCGGCGCCACTGCCGCCGCCTATCACGGCGCCGCTTTCCTCTGCTATGTTACGCCACGAGAACACCTCGGCCTGCCTACCGAAGACGACGTTCGCCAAGGAGTAATCGCTTACAAAATCGCCGCCCATGCCGCTGACGTGGCCCTTGGGATCAAGGGAGCAAGGGACTGGGACGATGAGTTGAGCCGTGCCCGAGCAAATCTCGACTGGCAAAAACATCTCGAACTGGCTATGGACACCGAGACCGCCCGCGCCATGCACGACGAAAAACATCTGCCCGATACCGATCACTGCACGATGTGCGGAAAAAACTGGTGCTCCGTGCGAATAAATAAGGAATTGAGGAAATTGTAAAGAAGAGAGTTGTGAGTTGTGAGTGGTGAGAAAGAAAGAATTCAGAATTCAGAATTCAGAAAGAGGGAAGAAGGAAGAAGGAAGAAATGAGGAGGCAGTGACGAATAATATAAAGCCGCCATCGCCTGTCCTGCTGGACAGACGCTACCACCCGTCGACGTTTTTGGGCGACCACAGGGGGACGCCCTTACTTGTTTTTGGAAAGGATTCCGAAATATGTTACAAAGTAATAACCTTGGCGAACGTCTCACGCGGCAGGTGGTTCTGGGCGACGGGGCGATGGGAACCATGCTTTATCAGCAGGGAATCTTTCTGAATACCTGCTTCGATGAATTGAATCTGTCCCGGTCCGATCTGGTAAAAAAAGTTCACGCGGCCTATGTTCGGGCAGGGGTTGATTTTATCGAGACCAATACCTTCGGCGCCAATGAGTTCAAACTCGCCAAGTTCGGTCTGGCAGATAAAGTTGAGCAGATAAATCGCAACGGTGCGAAAATCGCCCGTGAAGCGGTGGAAGAGGCAACAGGAAAACCAGCAGTTATGATTGCCGGTTCGATAGGCCCGTTAGGCCCACAGCTTGCACCTTTAGGTCGGCTTACCCGTGAACAGGCAGGCAACGCATTTGTCAGACAAATAGGAGTATTGGTCGAAACAGGTGTTGATTTTCTTATCTTCGAGACCTTCTCCAACGTCGAGGAATTAACGATCGCTCTCGAAACAGCCGGGCGAATCTGTTCACTGCCAATCGTGGCGCAACTTACCACAAATGAACAGCATGAAACCATGTTCGGCCAAAAGCTGCCGGACGCTATCCGTCAAATAGCCCAACTGCCAATGGTGAACGCTGTTGGACTGAACTGCTCGATCGGGCCGGCCCTGATGTTAGGCTCTCTGGAGACGATACGCACCGTAACCGATAAACCTGTCTCGGTTCAGCCCAACGCCGGTATGCCACGCGAGGTCGAAGGCAGAAAAATATATATGTGCACTCCGGAATATATGGCTGAATACGCCAAGCGATTTTACGAAAAGGGCGCCCGAATTATCGGCGGCTGCTGCGGTACAACCCCGGAACACATCGAACATATTGTCCGCGCAATTCGTCCACTCGCTAAAGCGGCCGGCGGTTCAAAAGCCCCTTCCGAACCAGCAAGTGTAAGCGTAGTAGTCGGTCAAGCTGCCGAACCAATTGAACAGCCGGCTATGCCGCTGGCACAAAAGTCCAAATTAGGCAAGAAACTAACTGACGGTCAAAAAGTTTCGTGTATTGAGATAACACCGCCACGCGGCGCCGACCTGACCACCATCCTGGAAAAGGCGCGATTATGCGCCGCTCATGGTGTTGACGCCATCAACATACCAGACGGCCCTCGCGCAAGCTCCCGTATTTCACCAATGATTACAGCTATTCAGATACAGCGTCAAACCGAAATCGAGGCCATTTTGCACGTCTGCTGCCGGGACAGAAATATCATTGGCCTTCAGTCAGATATGCTCGGCGCCCATGCGGTCGGATTGCACAATATGCTCGTCGTTACCGGCGACCCTCCCAAATTAGGCGAATATCCCGACGCTACGGCTGTGTTCGATCTCGACTCCATCGGTCTGACAACTGTGGTCCGTAACCTGAATCGAGGGATCGATCTGGGCGGCAATTCCTTCTCGCCACCATTGGCTTTGACCCTTGGCGTCGGCGCCAATCCGGTAGCAGCCGACCTTGACCGGGAAATCGAACGGTTTCGGCTGAAAGTCGAAGCCGGAGCAGAATACGCTATCACTCAGCCTGTTTTCGACGTAAGGATGTTGTTCGATTTTCTGGAAGCTATCGAACCATTCAAGATACCGATTGTGGCGGGTATCTGGCCTTTTACCAGCTATAAAAACGCTGAGTTTATGGCCAACGAAGTGCCCGGTGTGGTCGTGCCGGACGAACTACTACAGCGTATGAGTTGTGCTGAAACCCGCGAACAGGGCAGGCGAATCGGAATTGAGATTGCCCGGGAAATGATAACCGCTATTCAGGATCGCGTAGCGGGTTTTGCCGTCAGCGCCCCTTTCGGCAATGTAAAAATCGCGCTGGCCGTGCTGGGCAAAATTGAGGATAATGAAATATAATTAGGGCACGATATTTTCAGCCGCCATGATTTTTTCCACGCGGCGGGTATGACGTCCACCCTGGAACTCCGTGTTCAGCCATGTTTCCACGATCCGGGTGATCAGGGGATCATTCACCAGCATAGCCGGCAGGCAAAGAATATTGGCGTCGTTATGTGTGCGGGACATCCTGGCCGTCAGTTCATCATGGCACAAGGCGGCCCGAATGCTTTTGACCTTGTTCGCCGTCATTGACATACCCACACCGCTGCCGCAAACCAATATACCCATATCCGCCTCTTTCCGTGCCACCGCCAGTGATACAGGTATTCCAAAGTCAGGATAATCACAGCTTTTCGATTCGTTAGTGCCGAAATCAGCCACTTCATGACCATCACGTTGCAAGATACTCTTGATCAATTCCTTGGCTTCATATCCTCTGTGGTCACCGCCTATAGCTATTTTCATCAGTTATATTACCTTTCGCTTTATCTCTGGAATAGTCCGCTCCGGTCAATATTATCCATTCCAATTAAAGATTCCACGCCTCCAGTCTGCTGTTTATCCGCTCTTCAATCCCTTCGCCAATCTGCTCGGCACATTTGCGATACGTTTCAATTGGCATGCCAATGGGGTCTTCGACATCCCTGTCCGCTACCAGCAGGGACGTCCGGCACACGGCCTGTGGCGACAACCTCTCAACCGCAGGATAATGAAACGAATCCATAACAAATATAAAATCGGCCTCATTCAGCAATTGTCCCGTCAACCTTCTGGCGTGATGGCCGCTGATATCGACACCAACCTCACGACAGACCTGAACCGCTTCCGCCGAGGCTGGAGCACCATCGTAGGCCATTACACCCGCGGAAACTATCTTATAACCTTTTTCGGGCAGTTGGTCAACAGGGCAGGACAACTTTTCCGCCAGCCGAGTGCGAAATATTCCCTCAGCCATTGGAGAGCGACAGGAATTGCCCGTGCATACAAAAAGCACCGCAAACTGTCGCATCTGCTCCAATGTGTCTAAATCCAGCACCCCCTCACGTTTATAAAACATCTCCTCGCCCTTTAGCTCGATAATCGTCGATGATTTAGCATATCTGGCAGGCCCACCATCGATCAGCAAATCCACTTGACCCTCCAATTGTTCGAGCGCCTCTTCAGCGGTGCCGGGCGGTACCGCCCCAGCCGGATTCGCACTCGGCACAACCACCGGCCCATTCACTCTTGACAAAAGTCCACGGGCTATTCTGTGATCCGGTAACCGTATGCCGATACTGTTGTTATAATAAAGTTCCTTTATCGTGTTCCCCGTCAGTTTTTTTTGTATCTTTGTTATCTGGGATCGGCTGATTTGGAAAATCACCGTCAGTGGTCCCGGCCACGATTTACGTAAAAACTGCCTGTTCAACAGCGACAAATCAGGCACATATTGTTCGATGTCGGATTTGTCGCCGATATGCAGAGTGAATGGTTTGTCTGCATCCCGGCTTTTCAATTCTCGCAGTCTTTTGACTGCCTCGGCTCGATCCAGACGGGCCGCTACTCCATAAACCGTCTCGGTTGGGATACACACCAGATCGCCTCTATCCAGCGTCTCCGCTGCCTCGGCGATAGCAGTCTCAATCCCGCCTTCATCTACAGCCCTTATAATCTTGGTCTGCATTCTGTATTCTTCTTCGTTTCCTTCGTTATCTTCTGTTCAATTTGTTATTCTGTATTCTGTATTCCCCGAAATATCCTCGATATTATTGTAACACTTTATAACGTAAACAGTTGTGCCTGTCAAGCAACAAATTTCACCTTGACCGTCACGCAAACTGCCGATAGAATCCTTTTTATGAAAATCGCGGCTGTAATATTTGATCTTGACGGCACATTGACGCAACCTTATCTCGATTTCGATCGGATTCGCTCTGATATTGGCAATATTGACGGACCAATTCTGGAAGCTATGGAGCGAATGCCGTCCTCTCAACGGCAAAAGGCCCTTGAAATCCTTCATCGACACGAACAGGAGGCAGCCGAAAATTCCTGTTTGAATCCCGGCGCTCGTGATATTCATACCTGGCTGCATAGCCTAAATATCCCGATCGGGCTGGTTACCCGAAACCAGCGAAGCAGTGTCGAGTATATTTGCAAGGTGCACAATTTAGATTTTGCCGGCATTGTTACACGTGAAGATGGGCCTGCCAAACCAGACGCCTTTCCGATTCTCAGGGCCTGTGAGTTGATGGGCGTGCTACCGCAAGAAACAGTGGTTGTAGGGGACTATCTGTTTGACCTGATCAGTGCCCGACGAGCAGGCGCCCATCCGGTACTGCTCACCACTAACAAAAATCATACTGACTTTTCGCACGAAGCCGATTATACTATATCGTCACTCAACGAACTGCCTGATGTTATCAATAATATTGAAAAGGTGATGGGTGCGTAAGTGTACACCCATACACTCTTATACTCTTACGCTCTTACACCCAAATATGTTAACATTAGCCCTTTCCAATCTGATGCACCGCAAGATACGATCAATTCTGAGCATACTGGCAGTAGCCATAGCCATAACGCTGTTGCTGGTTCTGGTGGGTCTTTCCCACGGTACGCTGAACGAGGTGTCGCGGCGGATGGAAAGTGTGGATGCGGAAATCGTCGTTCGTGACAAGCACTTCGATCTTGGCAGTATGAGCGGGGGTAAGCTATGGGAAAAGGAAATCCCCCGCCTGATGAAGTTGCAGGTGAATTCGCCACGGCAGAGTACGCCAAACGCCATGGCAGCAGCGGACTCACATAATGGACAAACCAACATCGGCCCAGCTATACAGCGGGTTATCCCGGTTTTTCTGGGCCGTATGAAACTGGCGGGTCTTTCCCAGAATGTCTTCGGCGTCAATCCGCAGGACTTCCCATTTTTCGCCGGGAGTCGGCATTTAGTCGATGGCGTCCTGTTTGAGGACATCGAATCACCTGCTCAAGCTGTCCAGTGGTTTGATATACAGGCGGGCCGGTATTCTGATACGCAGCCTGATCAGTGCTCTGAAACACAGGCGGCTCAATCGGCCGGCTTTTTACCTCTTGTTATTGATCAGCGTCTTTCTCGTGCCGCGAATTTGCGGGTGGGCGATACGGTTGGTTTTGGCGATATTCCCGCCCTAATAGTCGGCATTGTCGAGACTGGCGTGGCCGGGCGCGTTTTTGCGCCTGTTAATATGCTTCGCGGAGCAAACGGAATCGCCGCCCGGACAGCGCATTTGTTTTTTGTCAAGGCCCAACCCAACCTGACAACCGACCAGTTACAACAACTCTGCGGCAAGATTGAGCGGACAACTCATCGAAGTGCCACGCTCGTAGCCAATTATGGCCAGGTACTCCGGGAAAACTTCCGAAACCTCACCGTATTTGTCAGTCTGGTCAGTGTTATCGCGTTGGTTATCTGTTTCCTTTTTATACTGGTAACCATCCACACCAGTGTTCTCGAACGTAGTAAGGAAATCGCTATTCTGCAGAGCCTCGGTGCCGGCTGCGGCATGATCCTGACGCAGACCATTCAGGAAGCACTGCTTATTTGTTCACTTGGTACGGTATTAGGTATCCTGCTGACATTTTGTGTCCGCTGGCTGATCGAAACATATCAGCCGTTGATGACCGTCGAGGTTCGTTTGCTTTGGTTGTTGGCAGCTATGGCTATCGGACTGATCGGAGGCACCATAAGCGCTCTCTATCCCGGTTACATAGCCTTGCGTCACGACCCGGTCGAGGCGCTGAGTTTTGAGTAAATATACATCGAAGTTAAAGTAACCGCCTTCGGCGGAACTTTCACTATCCCCTGCTGTAAAATCAGTGAGTATTGATGAGTTGCGGAAAGGCTGCGATAATAAAAAGTCCTGAAAGGGCCTGCCCTGAGCGAAATAAGCCTGCCCTGAGCGTAGCCGAAAGACCGAAGGGGCAAAATGGATTAACCCAGGGCAACCAGGCTGTGTCGCAATACAATTTAACGCGTTTTTTGGGTTGACGGATTAGGCTAAATGCCCAAAAGAGCTTTCCTACATTCAATATATGGTATTCCGTGAATCGGAAAACATCTATTTTTCTAATTGCGACACAG
Organism: Sedimentisphaerales bacterium; assembly: GCA_030640865.1. Lineage (GTDB taxonomy): Bacteria > Planctomycetota > Phycisphaerae > Sedimentisphaerales > SM23-30 > DAOVXR01. The sequence goes on from DAOWIP010000249.1 coordinate 11,470, forward strand.
CCTGAACGCCCTGGGTAACGAAGCAAATAAACATTTCAAGCCTTGAATGGGCGAATAAAATACTTTTATTTTCTCTGTGTACCAGTTGTTAAATAAACGCTGGTAACGGCAGAACCTTTTAAATTCTCACCGGCAAAGCCGGTGAATTACTTTTGATTTAGCCCGCAGTTTTGTAATGCTTCAGACGTAATTGGACGAAAAAATTATATGTTTGCCGGCAGCGAGGCCGGAGCCTGGAGAGCCGCGATCATTTACAGCCTTGTCGCCAACTGCAAATTAAATGGAATTGACCCGTTTGTGTATTTTAGAGATGTGCTTGAAAAAGTCAGTACGCATCCTGCTAACAAGATTGACGAGTTGCTGCCGAGCAATTGGAAGAAGCCGAACCCGGGCACC
>DAOWIP010000366.1 GCA_030640865.1 Sedimentisphaerales bacterium
ACAGTGCGATATACTTTCAGCACCCCGCCGGGTATCGGCGTTTCGCCCAGCTTATGTTCTTCATCGTTTTTGAAGCTGAGAAACCTCACAACCTTACCCCCGTATTGCTGCTGTTCGTATTTATATAGATTCACTACCGGTACTTCATCAACTGTAAAACTCGGCAGCCGTTTCGACCAGCCGTTTTTGATTGTCTCGGTACCCTCGATCGTATAGAGAAAATACTCACTCAGCCCTTCCTTCTTGATTTCCTTCGGCGCACGTGCAAGCGATTCATCGAGCTTGGCCCCCGCAAGCCCAGCCATCATTTTTATCACTTCGCCACGTACTCGTATCCTGTCTTCCACCAGGACCGGCCGTACTCCTGGTCGGCCATAGGGATACTGCCGCCGCGCCAACTCAGCGATTCTGTCCAGGATATGTACTTTACCCACAATCAGGCGTGTCTGGGCGTTTTCGTAGTCTTCGCCGCTGTTGTTGGTTACCCGCACATAGCCCTGTAGCCGCATAGTCTTTTCGTCCGGCGTGAGCGTACCCATATAGAATGCCCGCCACGACAGACCGCTCGTAAAATACGTAATCTCGACCGGCACCTTACCGCTGATACCGCTTTGGATATTCCATAGCCCCAGATTCCGTACTCGCGGCGGAAATACCAGATCGCAGATGTCAATCTTATCCGCCTGAGCCTTGGCCAACATATCCAGACTCGTCGGATCGATCAGCGTGTTAGCCCAGGAAAATTGTAACTTGTTCGATCCCCGTTTTAGCGTCAGCGACCGGCTCTCGCGTGCCAGCGTCAGGTCAGCCGAGTTATAGATCGTAAGCTGCACCGTATCCCGCGTCGGCAGTGTTACCAGGTCCACCTTCGCCTCGACAGCGGTGAACAGAACGGCAATAATTATCAATGTATAAAATAAATGTCTCATTGTACTACTCCTTATATACTCTTACACTCTTACACCTGTTTACTCGTTCACTCGTTCACCTATTTACCCATTTACCTTCTTTTCCCACCTGGCCGAATATTAAGTTGCTGATAATGCATCTTTAGTTCCCTGACAGCCGGCCCGTCATTGTTCCGGGCGGGCAGCTTTATCTCGAATTGCAATGTGTTCGCGTCCTTGAGCTCGTATTCCATATCATCGCAATCGATCATCTTCCACTCACCGGGAATATTTTGGATCATAGTCAGGACAGCCGGTTTATCTTTGAAGTTCTCGATTTTGGCCGTGATCACAACATCTTTGTCATAAAGAACGAGTTTGGACTTATTGTTATATTGTTTATTTATGTCACGGTCGCTCATTTTGCGTTGCGTTACGACAATGTCGCGACTGTCGCCGATGTATAGCTCCATCTTTTCGCCGATTGGCACCAGAGCGGTATGGTCCTCGCCAAGGAAGATGGTGCCTTTGCTGCCGTCGTCCTGAAACAGACGTGCCTTACCTCCCCACATTGCGAACTTACCCAACTTGCTCTCGGCATTGTTTTCAATGCGGTAGCTGACCGGGATGCCAACATTCTTATCGGGCACTTTTTCCGGGTCCCACGGTAGTTTTCGGGCGTCGAACGTCCATACCTTGGTAATCGGTACACTTGGTGTTTTGAGAAACAGTAATTGTTTTGTTTCTTCGTGAGCGATACCCCGTTCGAATGCCTCGCCATAGTCGAGCAGTATTCGGGCCTTACCGAAATCCTCGCCCGAAAAGTTCCGCAGTATCAGAAAACTTTTTAGATCGACCTGCGTCTCTTCCTTGTCTGCCACAGCCTTATATGTTATCAGCCGGTCGATATTGCTCAGCAGATAGCTGATGCGTACTTGTTCTTCCAACGCGCCTTTGCTCGCTATCTCCCAGACCAGCGCCGCCTCGTTTGGCGGATAGCTCACATTCAGCAGCGTTACCTGTTCTGGATGACCAATCACTGCCAGGCGTATCGAATCGACATCGACACTAACCCCCTTCCAGGAGAAGTCCACCTTGTTCAATCCCTTCTGGAGCGTTAAAACCCGTTCTTCCTCGATCAGCGTCGCCTGCGGATTATCCAACCTGATAATCGTCGCCGCCCGTTCCGGCAGTGCCACCAGCTTGATCCGCCCCTGCGCAACTCCGCTGCTGACCAACAGCAGCAACAGCAACGCAGACACAATTCGGATGTTTCTTTTAGCGTTCATAATTCAGTCTCCTTATGTTAAAAAGTCAGTCTTGCCTTGCGAAATCACACCCAATGGGTATTTTCTTATACTTTAGACCCGCTAACATACTAATGGTTCCGCCTGAAGCAGTACAGGGGCAAAATAGACGCCAGCGTCAAAAATACTTTGCTCCCTCGATTTTGGAGCGTTGGCGGTGCTGCCGCATGGGCGGATAGTCGGTTTTTGCAACTTTTTTCGGACTTTTGGCGGTTGCATCAAAATAAATGCTTATTTTTGCCCCAATATTTTATAGGTTGCCTTTTACGGTGGAGTTTGTAAGATGGCTGATCTGGATATGCCCTTAGTACTTGTAGGGTGGGGTCTTACCCCACGCGTTTTTCTATAATCATAGGAGATAATATGGATTTTGAATCGCTTGGAATTCAGACCAATTTCAGTATTGTGGATTGGGTCATCATAGTTGTCTATCTTTTGGTGATTGTGGGCATTGGGGTATATATAAAACGATATATCACTAATGCGACCGATTTTATCGTGGC
>DAOWIP010000356.1 GCA_030640865.1 Sedimentisphaerales bacterium
ATTTCCATCGACTGGATCATGCGGGGGGCCAGCACCATACGCTGGTCCATCTTCATTTGTTGCGACATATCCAGACGCATCAGAAAAGAATCCTTTCCTATTAGTGGTGAACAACGTGGGTCAAAGGCCCACTCTATCAGTTCTATCGTCAACCTGCCCAGTCGAGTTTGGTCGAAAATTGTTAGATTTAGACATCAAATAAACCGAAATATAACAATAGCCTACTCGTCCACTCTTTTACCCGTCCACTCATCTACTCATCACATACTCATTTCTGTTCTGCCGTTAATGGCGTCGCTGAGGACGGATTTATTGGCGTATTCGATACTGCCGCCGCTCGGTAGTCCGCGGGCCAGACGGGTAACTTTTACGTTTGCCTCGCTGAGCAGCGAGCTGACATACAGAGCCGTCCCGTCGCCGTCCATATCCGGGTTGGTAGCCATGATTATTTCTCTGACGTCTTCGGTTTGAACGCGTTTAAGCAATGCTTCGATGGTCAGGTTTTCCGGGGTTATGCCTTCCAGTGGCGCCAGATGCCCCAGCAGTATATGATATACCCAGTCGCAAAGCCCCGTTTCTTCGAGACGTATCAGGTCTCTGGGCTGTTCGACAACGCAGATAGTCGAGTGGTCCCGACGCTGGTCACGGCAGATTTCGCACAACTCCTGTTCGCTGAGATTGAAACAGCGACGGCAGTGATGGATTTTCGTTTTGACGTCACGGATCGCATCGGCAAGTAACAGAGCTTCCTCACCCGATTGATTGAGAACGTGATAGGCCAGTCGTTGTGCCGTTCGCGAACCGATACCCGGCAGCCGGGCGAACTGCTTCATCAGTTGATTCATACTTTCTGTATGTGCGTTATTCATTCGTCAAGTTCAGCGTTTTTTATCACGAAAATTGTCAAACGATTACAGCGGAAGGCTAATCAGGAAAAAGTACGAAAGTACGTTCATCCCATACCCAGCAATTTACCGATATTTTCCAGACCTGGTATATTCATTGACCCGGTCATCTCGGAAAACTGGTTTTTAAGTTCGTCCTGACATTTATCGTTGGCTGCGTTGATTGCCGCTTTGATCAGGTCTTCGAGCATTTCGATATCGTTCGGATCGACTGTTTCGGGGTCGATTTTCAGTTCCAGCAATTCGTTTTTACCGTTGATTTTGGCGGTAACCATCCCGCCGCCGCTGGCAGCCTCAAATGTTTTGCTTCGCTGTTCTTCCTGGATACGCTGCATATTCGCCTGAATATCCTTAACCTTACCCATCATCCCCATAAAATCACCAATTCCTGCCATAACTATATCCTCAATATGAATAAACTTAGTTCGTTACCAGCCCCTGCTGTCAAGCATGTCCCAGCGAAGGCTGGGGCGGGGGTTCTTTATTAGCCCCCGATGTAAAATCGGGGGACTCTTCTCTTTGTCAGGCCCGAAGGGCCGTAAGAGCGCATAGTCGAGAATATGACGCAAACGAACTGTGTCATTCCTGAACATATTGCACCTCGGCCTGACTAATCACTTCATCACGAAAATATCGGCTCAGGTCTTCTGGTGTACGCAGATCAACCTTTCGTCCTCCGATAATACTCGCCAACTCTGTCTCCATATCGAACAACTTGAAAAATCCGGGGACATGATTGGTTTCGAAATCCACCAGCACATCCACGTCGCTGCCCGGCCCGAAATCATTCCGCAGAGCCGAGCCGAACACCGCCAGCTTTCGTATATAATTCCGCCGGCAAAAATCCGCGATCTTATCTTTTGGTATTGTCAGGGTCTTATTCATTTAATCAGTTCCATAAGTCTTGTAGTGTGGGCCTGTGGCCCGCGTTTATTAGTCCTGCAGGGCGGGGTCTTACCCCACGCGTTCTTCTTATTCGATGTTGAATGTTGAACGTTTCCCGACAAATCGGGATTCGACGTTCATCTTTTCTACATTTCTGGTTCAACTCCAATAAAGTTGATGCTTTTTTCAAGGTCTTGATTACAAGACCTTGGAGTTTAACGCTTTATGGCCTCC
>DAOWIP010000380.1 GCA_030640865.1 Sedimentisphaerales bacterium
GCCGACATGGGCAACTTGCCCGAGTTTTTTCGCACGGCGCTCGGTCAAGACTTCGATTGTTCGATTCCCGAAATCGCAAGGCGTCGCGACTCGAGTGACGGAACCAAGAAGCTTTTGATCGGCCTCGACGACAACGCAGGATGCCCTGTTTTTCTTAAGGTTTTCGATGGTACCGGTCCCGATAGTGGGCACGTCAAAACGCATGTCCTGGTTGGGCTTGGCAGTTTTGATCAGTGTCCAGCCGCCTGCCCGGCATAACTGTCCCGCCCGTTCGATCATCTTGTCGGTTCCTTCGATGGCTTCGACCGCGATGACCTCTCGTTCCTTGACAGCGATGGCCTGGCCGATATCCAGATCGCCCATCCGCTTGACAATCTCCCAGCCGAACTCGATATCGCGTAAAACCTGTTCGCCGGGTTGAGTTTTTGTCATTATTCCTTCGTGGGCCAGATGTTCTTTGCAGTACTGAACGGAATCTTCCAAAATAATACCTCCCGTGGCCAACTCATCCGCCAGGGCTGACAGTAGTGAATCGTTTCGTTTATCGTGATTTCGCAGGCGGCCGTACCAGATACGAAACGCCCGCCAGTCCGGCAGATATTGCAATATCCGCCAGGGCGTATAAATCCGCTGTTTTGCTACGCGCCCGACCATTATAGTGCCGGTAACACCTTCACGGCGGAGTTTTTTTATCCAGCGGCCGGGCCGGGCAATCGGCACCCAATAAAACCGGTCAACGTGCTCGGCTAATGTCGGTTCCGCATGACCGCGAAAGGCCGCGCATACCACCTTCAGTCCCGCGGCCCTGGCCCCGTCAGCCACCAGAAACGGCAATCTCCCCTGCCCGGCTATCAGACCTAATTTCATAACCACGTTTTGCCTGCCCCATCATGACCCACTACAGCCAATCCTGTGTTTTTAAGCGGTTCCAGGCCTTGTGTATGTGAGCGGATTTGAAAGTCAGTTTCTTTCTACGGCTCCAACTTAGTATTTTGTTAACCGCATCTTCGGCATTCATAGCGGGATTATTTTCCTCGGTAGCTACCCAATGAACAGAGGCCAGAAGCTCCATACCGTAAGGGGTTTCGAAACCTTCGATCAGATGGCTGACTTTTTCGAGCCGACTACGAGTTTCTGGTTGATCAGACAATACCCTATCGGCTGTCTCAGCGGCATTGGGTAACAGATAAATTTGAGCATTTCTGCTGCGGTCGCCATAGCCTCGAATATAATGTCCTTCAATCTGTTGTAGAACAAAGTTTAAATTCTCAGCATAAGGGCCGTATTTGTACTTGCTATAATTTAATCGCAGTGGCTGACCGGCAGCCTGCAGGAAATAGGCAAGTTTCTGTATTTCTAACAGGCTTAGTCTGTAGCCGGGTATTGCATATTGTTGAAGTAGTTTTATGAACAAAGCCTTTGATAGTGTCATTTTAGGCTTCTTTGTTTTTACAGGCATGGCGTCAGCTTGCGGGGCACCCTTCGGCTCAAAGAGAAATACATTCACTTCAGGCAGCTTTTCAAAAGCTGATTCTATCATAGGTTGAACTTCCGTCCACTTGAGGCCGCCGTAACCACAACCGAGTGGTGGTACCGCAATAGAGGTGATCCCAAGTTTGCGAATCTCTTCGACAAGAGACCGCAAGCCTGCTCTGACGTCGGAAAGCTTGGATTTGCCCTTCCAGTGTTTTTTAGTTGGAAAGTTTATAATATATTTGGGATTGATCATACTGCCGGTATGAAAAATAAACATTTTTCCGGGGACAACTAATTCACTTTTACAGGCTTTTTCATAAGCCTTAAAGTTTTCAGGGAATGCCTGCTTGAACTGGAGAGCGATTCCTTTGCCCATAACTCCGACGCAATTGACGGTGTTCACCAATGCCTCGGCATCCGCTTTCAATAAATTATCTTGTTTTAGTTTTATCATGACCTGGCCCTTTAATAGTACCATTCCCGGCGAATATTAATAACAGGTTTGTGTTCGGCTTCTGCTAAAATATCCTCAGCCTGGGATTTGACAGATGAGTTTACCACGCCTATATCAGAAATCAAGAGCCACGGGCAAAAATCCTTAACCAGAAATTCAGCCTGCCTGCGGCGTTTACGGTCCGGATCGACGTCGGTATCACGCCAGTAGCGATCTTCCATGATTTCCCAGTCAACTTGATCAAGATTGTCCAAATCGTCGTAAAACTCAGATATTTCCCTTTTTCCCCTCCCAAGCTAAAAACAGTTCATCAAATGAAAAGAACTTCTTGCTTAACCATCCGGTTCCTTTTTGCAGGCGATCTTTTTTTACTGGTGGATTAAATACGAGTCTTGGTTCTCCAAGGAATAAGAAACTTCTTTTTATATTATTTTTAAAATCCTTTTTTTTGTGAATTGGTTCTAGTGAAGACTTGTGCTTGTTAAGCCAGTTTTTGCCTCGAATCGATTGGATGATTTTCATTAAATCCTGCCATTTCTCTACAACTTCAACTGTTTCAATCCGAGCTATATAACTTAATCCAACTCGAACTCCGGGATAATTCATAGAAATTTTCTGGCCGAAGTGAGGAGCAAAATACAAAGCTTCGGGTAATCTACTATTCTTTTCGTAACCACATCCATACAATTGAGCTCTCAAGAAAAGGACAAGACTAGCTGGCTCATTAATTTCTCTTGCATATATTTCGACAGACTCTCTTGTTTTTATCATGTGATATTTCTCCATATAACTTAAAAGATCCATGCTTACAAATCTTACTCTGGGATCCGATGACTTGGAAAGTTCCGTAAGCAACTTACCGATTTCGCGCCATTGCATGTACCGAATATTCCTCAATTTACTTTCTCGACTTGATGGTACATATTGAGTTAAAAGAACTCGCCATTTGGCTTTGTACTCCATTGCCTGCTGGTAAGGATTAGTTCCATCTGCTTTTGCTTCGATAACTCCTATCCCCTTAGTGGTCGTTATTAAAATATCAGATCGGCCCTGGGAATGAACCGTTTCTAATGAAATTGAAAGTGCCGTTCCCTTAAAACCAAACTTTTTTATGAAGTGGTCAGGAGCAAGTGCGACCAAATAACCCAAAATTGCCGTAATGCGAGTTTCTTTCAAAGATTGTCCAAATGCCCCGGACAAACTTGATACAATATCACCTCCCCTTAATAACTGAATCTGCTCTAACTCATTTTGACCGTCGTTTTTTTTAGACATTATTTATTGCTCAATCACTGTGGGCGTCGAGAGTCTTGTCGATTTCTCCATTTGGCAGCATATTATCGGGATGGTAATCGCCTTGCTCTTCTAATTGGTATCTCTTGCAATTCTTCCAATTATCATCGGACTTACAATATTCTTTTGCCCATTTGTTTGAGAGCTTTCCTTGTTCCTCAAGTCCTCTCAAAGGGCAGACGTTATACCATTTACAACTCATTTTAGTATTTTGCAGGCTGACCTGAAATTAATTCCCTTTAATCAGATGCCGCATGGTCTTGTCCAGTTCGCGGAGTTTTTTGCGGAATTCGGGTAGTTCCTTCAACAGCAATAGAGATCGTTTGGCCTGCGTGATCGGCTGGGCGGGGGAACCGGCGACAGCCTGGCCCGCTTCGATGTTATTAGTAACGCCTGCCTGGGCGCCGATTTTTACGCCGTCGCCGATTTTGATATGGCCGACAACGCCGACCTGGCCGGCGAAAACACAATATTGACCGACCTCGACACTGCCTGCTATGCCCACCTGCGCCACCAGTAAACAGTTAGGCCCGATTTTCGTACCGTGGCCGATTGCGATCAGGTTGCTCATTTTGGTACCATGGCCGATAACGGTATCGCCGAGCGTACCTCGGTCGATGGAGCAGTTAGCGCCGATTTCCACATCGTCTTCGATTACTACTCCGCCGATCTGCGGTATTTTATGATGTACGCCGTCGTGCGTGGCATAGCCGAACCCGTCCTGGCCGACAACTGTGCCTGAATGAATCGTTACCCTGTCGCCAATCGTGCAGCCGTCATAAATCGTAACATTCGGATAGAGGATACAGTCCCGGCCGATTTTACTTCCCGGCCCGACCGTACAGTTTGGATAAATCCGGGTATTGTCGCCGATCACAGCGTCGTCGGATATACAGACGAAATCGTGAATATCGACATCTGTCCCGATTCGGGCCGAGTTGGCGACGCTTGCCCCGGCGCTGACGCCGATTTTTTCGTGTTCACGGTAGCCGTATAGTTGGACTACAATCTGCATAAAGGCATAATAGGGATCAAGGCATCGGATCAGGGTCTTGCCCTTGGTATTGTTATCCTGCCCTACTACCACGACTGACGCGGCGGTAGTCTCTAAATCCTTTTCGTATTTAAGGTTTGCCAGGAAGCTCACATCGCCGGGGCCGGCTTCATTGAGCGTAGCCGCACCGGTTACTTTGATGGTTTCGTCTCCCACTACCTCGCCACCGACATGCTCGGCCAACTCTTTTACCGTCTTAACCACTGTTCTCGCCTTTCGTTCAATTATACCAATCCCGGTTTAAATTTCCCGATATGGGTATCGAAAACCACTATTGCAAAGAATTATTATAATTGTATTTAAGGTCAAGTCAACCCGGTAATCAGAGACACTAAAATCCTGAAGTGTAGGCCGCCTATTCCTTCACGGGTAACCGGCGGAAAGGACTTTTCGGCAGGCTTTGGTGTCGGCTTTCACATTATACTCGGCGGAGATTTTTTTTCTGCCGCCATAACCAACTCGTACACTGCCGTGCATGCCAACAAAGCGGGCTCGCTGGGCGATTCTCGGTTCGCGTTTGAGGGCCTCGGCAATATTAGGCAGCGGACCAACAGCGATTAAGGTTATCGGTTCCGGTGATTGCATAATAGTGTCGATGATGGCCTGCACTCCATCTTTATAGACCTTTCCCGGATAGGACTTTAGATCATACCCTTTAATCCAGTCCGACTGCCGGCCTCCGCCGGTTTTGTTGACGGTTAGACCGATGCCGATGGGTATGTCTGTGCGACCGGCGCGCTCGATGAATTTCCCGAACAGACTGGTTCGATAACTGGGTTTGCCCATATCTCCGACGACGAGTTTGACGTCGAATTCCGGACTTTTCAAGAGAAAACCCAGTGCCCAGGTATCGTCGATGTCATCTCCGATATCCGAGTCGTAAATTACCGGAATCTTTTTAGAAGCCGTCCGGGGAGAGTTCCCGGCATGTACCATAGGGACACATAAACCACCAGCAATAAAAATGCTTACTATTAAACTGGATATCACTTGGAACATAACAATCTCCTTCACATAATAAATTCTTTGTAACATTTTAGCCATCTGCGGCAATTTAGAAAAATCGTACAAGAGCACCTCTCTGAAATACAGAAAGGCGCCACCCAAGAGGTTTTAATCACAAGCTGGAAGCTTGTGCTACATTTGGCTAAAATGTTACAATTCTTTCAAGTATGTCTATCTTGATAAGATTGGTCAGCAAAAAAACACTTCA
>DAOWIP010000451.1 GCA_030640865.1 Sedimentisphaerales bacterium
AATACTGGAGAAAAGTAAATTCGGTTACTTGTGCTGACATATTCTATACTCCTCTTTTTTGCCGAGAATATATATTTTATTTTATATCAATATATATATTGATCCCGGAAATAAGTCAAGGAAATACCTGTCAGATTAGATAATTAGTAATCTTGACAGTACCGTCAAAAGTCTAAAAAACTTGTATATACGTTTCCGGCTCAATAATCAAGACACCTTGAGGTTTTGACGCTGGCGTCAATCTTATTTACCACTGGTTTTCGGAATACCAACCAGGTCCAGCGTCCGCCCCGGGACGTTCACTCCGGCGATACGAACGCGTATCTCCTGGCCGGGTTTATAAGGACAATTATCAATAAATCTCCGCCGGCCACCTTTTTGGTTTCGGCCGTGCCGACTGTTCCGCGTAAAGGACTTTTTCTTCTTACCATGCCGCTCTGCCGAAAGCTGCCGTAAAATATCTTCAGCCGTCATCAGTCCTTCGAACAGATATTTCTCTAATTGGACGAAAACACCGAAATTGGTAATTGTCGTTACCACCCCCATAACATCATCGCCTATGTGCCGGCTCAGCATCTGCAGCAGTTTGACCGTTCGCAGGTCATCCTCGGCTGACCCCGCGTTGCGTTCACGCTCACTGCAATGGGCGCCCAACTCTTCCATTTTGTCGAACTCGGCAAAGTCAGAGACGGTTTTTTCCGTCAAACTCCCATCCAGCCACGCCTGCAACAGCCGGTGTACCGTCAGATCAGGGTATCGGCGGATCGGACTGGTAAAATGGCAGTAGTGCAGGCTGGCCAGGGCATAATGCCCGATAGTGGCCGGGCTGTACTCGGCCTTTTGCATACTCTTCAATATCGCGAGGTTGACTATGAACGACTCCGGCTTGCCATGCACGGAGGCCAGTAATTTCTGTATCCCGATCCGATCGACGTCTTTGGGGATTATATACCCGCACAGCTTAATCACCTGCGACATCTCGCCTGCCGCCAGACTGTCCGGCTCCGGGTGTACCCGCCGCAAAAACGGCACCTTAATACTGTCTAACAGCCGAGCCACCGCCTCGTTCGCCTCGACCATAAACATCTCTATCATCGTATGCGAAAAAGACGTGCTTTCCGGTTGAGCATCGATCACCTGTCCGTGTTCGTCATAGATCAATTCCGCCTTTGGAAGCTCCATTTCCAGCATACCCATTTTTCTGCGGCGTTTTTGCAGAATTTGCGCCAATTCCTCCATTTTTCCAATCAGGGAAATAATCCGTTTGTCGAACCCACCCTTTTTCCCGTCAAGAATGTGATCGACATCCTCATACGTCAACCGCAGCGTCGAGCGTATCACACTGTTGGCAAACCGCGTCCCCAGGACTTTGCCGTTCTCATCGATCTTGATATACGCGCTTTTGACCAGCCTGTCCTGCCCTTGCTGCAACGAACAGACCCCATTGCTCAATAGTTCCGGCAGCATTGGAATCACGTGCTGGGGCAAATATACACTGGTACCGCGTAGTTGTGCCTGTTTATCGAGATGTCCGCCCGGCTTGACAAAATGACTGACGTCCGCGATATGCACACCTAACTTCCAGTGACCGTGGGGCAATCTTTTTATGCTGATGGCATCGTCGAAATCACGGGCGTCTTTCGGGTCGATGGTTATAATGGCCTGATCTCGAATATCCTCCCGCTGAGCAGGCCCTTTTCGTGCGATCTCGTCAACCGCGATAAAGCCGTCAACCGCCTGTCGGGTTTCACGCAGCGAACTACGACTGAATTTATCGTCCAGTTTATACCGTTTTATTACCCCTTTCAATTCCGTCGCGCTGGTCCCGCTCTTGCCCAGCCGTTCGATAATTACCCCATTCGCATAATAGCCCTGAGTGGGAAAGCTGAGAACCTCGACCACAACCTTATCGCCCAATTTAGCGTTTTTCGCTCCCGGATCGTCCACCGCAATTACTTCCGTCATGACCTTGCCGTCCGGCTGTACGAACCACTGCTTTCCCTCTCGCCGCAGGGTGCCCACGAACTGTGTCTCCCGTCGGTTGAGCACTTCGACAATTCGGCCGGCATAGCGACGCTGTCCGTCGCGCGTACCCCGTCGCGTAACATTCGCCACCACCTTGTCGCCTGAAATCGCGTCCAGCGACTCACCCGCCGGTATGTACAGATCGCCCTGGGCTATAGCGGTATCCGGACGAATAAAGCCAAACCCCTTACTGCTCGCCTGAAACCTCCCTACCACCTGATCCGCTATCTCCGGCAGGCCAACCACCCCCCTACCACCGACAACCAGCTTCCCGTCCCGTTTGAGCTGCTCGACGGCCTCTGAAAAGATGCCGCGTTCCTCATCAGGCACACGTAGTGCCCGCGCCAGGTCCCTGGCCCTGAGTCCCTTATAATCCTCACGCGTCAGGACACGCATAATTCTTTGTGTGAACCGTTTTGGCATATAATCACCTGCTCATGTTAATCCAGTCAATCTGAACAATGTATAAAACTTATCAATTGTTACATTGTACTATAGCACTAAAGAAGATTCTATGGTATATGTATAATGAAATAATTGAGAAAGGAAGCCGTGCCATGCTACAGAAATTCGCTTTGTCAATAATGTGCCTTTGTCTGTTGATTGTGTCTTCCTGCTCTGACAGAGAGCAGTCGAAGACGAAAAACAGCCCCGCCAAAGACAAAGACAGGACAAGACTCGTTACGCTGGACCCCGGCCACTATCATGCCGCCCTGGTACAGAAAGGTATGTACGAGCAAATCGATCCAGCCGTTTTCGTGTACGCTCCGGCCGGCCCTGATGTACAAAATCACCTCAAACATATTCAGAGCTTCAACAGTCGCGCGGAAAATCCGACCAGTTGGCAGCTAAAAGTATATACGGGAGATGATTTCCTGGAAAAGATGCTCGCCGAAAAACCCGGCGACGTTGTAGTCCTCTCCGGTAACAATCGGAAGAAAGCCGAGTATATCAAGGCAATTATTGATTCCGGCCTCAATGTTTTCTGTGACAAACCAATGTGTATCAATGCCCGGGACTTCAAGCTCCTGGAGCAGGCTTTTAATTCGGCGGAAAAAAACGGCGTATTGCTTTACGACATTATGACAGAACGTTTTAATATAACGTGTATCCTGCAAAAATTGCTCGTACTCGACAAAGAACTCTTCGGAGAACCGGAACAAGGCTCCGCGGAAAATCCGGCTGTGGTAAAGGAAAGTTCGCACTATTTCTTTAAGTATGTCTCCGGAATTCCAATCAGGCGACCGGGGTGGTATTTTGACACCACCCAGCAGGGCGAGGGATTAGTGGACATAACGACACACCTTATCGATCTGGTAATGTGGACACGCTTTTCGGAGCAGGCCATCGATTACAAAAAAGACGTGGCTGTGAAAACGGCCCGGCGATGGCCCGTAATGCTCACCCGATCACAATATGAAAAAGTAACAGGATTACCCGACTTTCCCGATTTTCTGAAAGGAAAATTAAATGACGAGGGAGTATTACCTAATTATGCCAATGGGGAAATGATTTTTGCCTTAAAAGGCGTCTATGTAAAATTGGCGGTAACCTGGGATTTTCAGGCGCCGGAAGGATACGGTTATACCCATCATTCGTTGTTCAGGGGCAGCAAAGCCAATGTGATTATCCGCCAGGGCAAAGAGCAGAATTTCCGGCCCGAAGTCTATGTGGAGCCTGTACCGGGAGCCGATACGGGGAGTTTGGCAATCCCCCTTGAAAAAGCACTCGCCAGGTTGCAGGGCATATATCCGAATTTAGGGATTGAACAGGAGAAAACCGGCTGGCGTGTATTGATACCCGACGAATATCGTGCCGGGCATGAAGCCCATTTCCAAAAGGTTACGGAAAAGTATCTGCAATACCTGACACAGGGGAAACTGCCCGCGTGGGAGGTCCCGAATATGATAGCGAAATATTACATCACTACTAAGGCGCTCGATTTGGCGCGGAAATAATATTGGAGGTCAAACAATGATGAGGAACACAATGGTTAAAAACAGGTTTTATACATACTTCATTTCGATGGGGCTTTTGCTGGCGGTATGCAGCACCACCAGAGGGGCTGAACTCTTCAGGAAAGGAAAGCGCGTCGGTACGCCGACCAGACTGATTACCCGGACATACGATTCAGGTTTCGAACTGTCGCACGACACCTACAACGGAATGTGCACCGGCAGCGACGGCAGAATTTATTATGTACTCTGTTCGGAATCGCACAAGATCGCCGGACAGATGTACTGTTACGACCCGGCCACAGACAAAATCAAGCATCTCGGTGATCTCACGGAAGCATGTGGAGAAAAGGGAATGAAGACGATCGCCCAAGGCAAATCTCATGTGAATTTCGTCGAATATGACGGCAAGCTCTATTTCTCGACACATCTTGGTTACTATAGCCTCATAGATGGAATGGAAAAAATCGGCGTACCGCCTGCCGGCTACAAACCATATCGCGGCGGACACCTTCTATCCTATGATATGACAACGGAGAAATTCCAGAGCCTTGCTATAGCGCCACGCGGCGAAGGTATTCTGACCACAAATATGGACACTCGGCGCGGCCGTATCTACAGCCTTACCTGGCCGCTGGGTTGTTTTTTCTACTATGACCTAACCACAAAAAAGGTTAAGGACTTCGGGCCAATGGCCAGGCTGGGCGAAAGCGGCAAGGGTGATAACTACCGCACAATCTGCCGCTCCATAGCTGTCGATCCACAAGACGGCTCCGCCTATTTCACAACGGGTGACGGTGATATCCTTCGATACAAATATGACTCGGATTCCATCGAAGTCGTGAAGGACGCTGACATGAGGAAGGATTATTTCGGCATCTATGACGTAACCTCGCCGGGACACATGGGGTATAACTGGCGACAGACAATCTGGTACCAGCCGGAAAAAGTGATATATGGAGTGCATGGAAACTCCGGCTATCTTTTCCGTTTCGAGCCAGGTAATCCGCGAGTAAATGTCATAGAACGCATCACCTCCGCACCATCCAAACGATGTGGAATGTTCGACCAGTTCAGTTACGGGTATCTGGGTTTCATACTGGGTCCCGACGGCCATACCATTTACTACCTCACAGGTGGGCCTGTATTTGTGGACGGAAAAAGAGTTCGCGGTAAGGACAAAATAGCCATGGGCGCAT
>DAOWIP010000588.1 GCA_030640865.1 Sedimentisphaerales bacterium
CCCGATACACTGGACTGGGACCTGTGGCTTGGCCCGGCGCCGTATCGGCCATATCACCCGGCTTATGTGCCGTTCAAATGGCGCGGCTGGTGGGACTTCGGCTGCGGGGCGATGGGCGATATGGCGGTGCATAACGCGGACCCGGCTTTTTTCTGTCTGGGTCTGAAGGCACCTTATGCGGTTGAGGCACAGACCGGCCCGGTCAATAATGAAACACTACCGGAGTGGCAGAAAATCAAATACTACTTCGCGGCCCGCGGAGATATGCCGCCGGTTACGATGACGTGGTGGGACGGTAAAAAAGATGGAAAACCCAATATGCCGCCGCGTCCGGTGGGACTGGAAAAGGGACGTAAGCTGGATACAAACGGCATCTATTTTGTGGGGGACAAAGGCACAATTCTTTGCCGAGGCTGGTCCAGTCCACCGAGGATTATCCCCGAATCAAAAATGAAAGAATATCAACGACCACCTAAGACATTAAAGCGATCCATCGGCCATCACAAGGAATGGATACAGGCCTGCAAAGATAACAAGCCCGAAGACGCCTGGTCGGGCTTCGCGTATTCCGGTCCGTTCACAGAGTCTCTACTGGTGGGCAACCTGGCAGTGCGGCTGGGCAAAAAAATCGAATGGGACGCCAAAAACTTAAAGGCGACAAACACGCCTGAAGCTGATATATTGATTAACAAGAAATACCGTGCTGGTTTCGAGATATAACAAATTGGCAACCCCCGACTTTGCGTCGGTGGTGATTGAAAACGACATCCGCTCAACAGCAGGGGCTGGTAAGAAAAGGAAGTATTTAATGCAAGAACAAAAGGTAAGTATCCGGAATGAAAACAAAAAGATTTCCCGGCGTGAGTTTCTGAGTGGAACCGCGGCGGCGATGGCTTTGACGGTGGTTCCAGCCCATGTGTTGGGCAAAAACGCGCCGAGTAACAAATTGAATATCGCTGGTATCGGCGTTGGGGGACGCGGAGCAAGTGATGTTAATGGGGTCGGCAGCGAAAACATCGTGGCCCTGTGCGATGTCGATTGGCACCGGGCGGCAAAGACATTTGAGAAATTTCCCAAGGCCACAAAATATTGGGATTACCGCAAGATGCTGGAAAAGGAACGAGGCATTGACGCGGTAGTCATCGGCACACCGGACCATCTGCACGCTCCGCAGGCAATTATGGCGATGAAGATGGGCAGGCATGTCTATGTCGAGAAGCCGATGGCCCATACGATCTATGAGTGCCGTAAGATGACGGAAATAGCCAAAGAGATGAAAGTAGTTACTCAGATGGGCAACCAGGGTCATGCCGGCGAAGGTGTCCGGTTGGCTTATGAGTTCATTCACGCCGGCGCTATCGGAACGGTACGCGAAGTACATAGCTGGTCGAATCGGCCGATTTGGCCGCAGGGGATAGATCGTCCCAAGGATACACCGAAGGTGCCCGATACACTGGACTGGGACCTGTGGCTTGGCCCGGCGCCGTATCGGCCGTATCATCCGGCGTATGTGCCGTTCAAATGGCGCGGTTGGTGGGACTTCGGCTGCGGAGCGATGGGCGATATGGCGGTTCATAATATGGACCCCGCCTTTTTCTGCTTAGGCCTGGGGGCTCCCTACGCGACAGAGGCTGAATCCAGCCCGATTAACAATGAGACGTTCCCCAATTGGCAGATTATTAAATATTACTTTGCCGCAAATGACAAATCTCCGGCAATCACATCAACATGGTATGACGGCGGTAAGAAACCGCCGCGTCCGGAAGAGATGACGGAAGTGCAATGGAAGAAATACTCGAACGGCATTCTGTTTGTCGGAGATAAAGGCAAACTTTTAAGCGGCAGTCACGCCGGTACGCCGCTGCTGCTGCCGTTTTCGCGGATGAAAGATTACAAGCGTCCGCCCAAGACATTAAAGCGATCCATCGGCCATCACAAAGAATGGGCACAGGCCTGCAAAGATAACAGGCCCGAAGACTCATTGGCGGGCTTCGCTTATTCCGGGCCGTTCACGGAATCTCTTTTGGTGGGCAACCTCGCAGTACGGTTGGGCAAAAGGATCGAATGGGACGCCAAAAACTTAAAGGCGACAAATGCCCCGGAAGCGGATATACTGATTAACAAGAAATACCGTGCGGGTTTCGGGATATAGTAAATGGTGCGATACATCGCACCCTACTTAAGAACCCGTGAACGGTTAGCAATTGCCTTTATCGAGAATACCGTAGTGGTTGGACTTTGTAACAGGGACAAAACAAGCGAAAGGAAAACTAAATGAGTACATCATTGTATCTGAGCCTGAGTGTATTGATGTTTCTTGAGTATGCTATCTGGGGCGCGTGGATGCCTGTTCTGGCGGCTCGACTGTTGGGGCCGCTGAAGATGAGCGGCAAACAGACGGGTTGGATTTACGCTACTATACCACTGGCGTGCATTGTCTCGCCGCTCGTAGCCGGTCAGCTTGCCGATAAGTACGTGAACACAGAATTGATAATAGGTGTAGCCCATCTGCTCGGAGCGGTATTGTTGTTTATCGCGGCTAGGAAGAAGACATTCTGGTCTCTTTTTGTAGTGATGCTTTTATATTCGTTGTGCTTCGCAGCTACGCTGCCATTAGTCAACTCGATGATGTTTCGGCAGTTGGCGGAAAACAATCTGGATGTCGGGGCAATCTCACCGAAGATATTTATCTGGGCGCCCGTTGCGTGGGCACTGGCAGGCTATTTCCTGACGGGATGGCGATGGATTTTCAAGACGGGCGGCGAAGGACGTGACTGCCTTTATCTGGCGGCGATTCTATCGGTGGTTATGGCGGCAAGTTACTTTTTGATGCCGGCGACTCCGCCGACGAAGTCCGGCGCGGTGCCAATCTTAAAAGCGATGCAAATGTTGAATAATACCAATGTCTTGATCTTTATGGTGCTTTCAATGATTGCCGCCGGGATGATGCAGTTCTATTTTCTCGGCACAGCTCAGTTTATGCAGGACATGGGGATTTCCAGTAAGAATGTACCGGCGTCAATGGCAATTGCGCAGGTGGTGCAGGCGGCGGCTACATTTCTTATCCTGGGTTTGATGATAGACAAAGTCGGCTTCAAGTGGACATTAGTAATCGGGACGACATGCTGGCTGTTATTGTACATTGCCTATGTGGCGGAAAAACCGCGGTGGCTGATTGTTGGTTCACAATCGATGCACGGGGTTGCGTATGTACTTTTTATAATTGCGGGCCAGATTTTCGCGAACGCGGTCGCACCGGAGGATATTCGTGGTTCGATGCAGGCACTGATTTTCGCGGCCACCACAGGTGTGGGCCTGTTCCTCGGTACGCATTTGGCCGGGGTAACAATGGACACATTCAAGAAGGGCGACAAATTCCAGTGGCGTCCGATTTTCGCTGTGCCGTGTTTGATTATGCTTGCGTGTACTCTTGGGTTTATATTGTTATTCAAAGGATAAAGAAAAGTTGTGAATTGTGAGAACTTGGAAGATTAAATTTTTAAGGAGTTATGTGATGAAAAGAACAACCGCAGTAATGACAGTTATGGTAGGGATAATTACTTTTTGTACAGCCGTTCATGGCAAATCGCTGACGGAGCATCCTGCGACTGACTTCGGCGAGGGCTGGCGGATGGGAGTACAGGCGTACTCTTTCAAGGAGTTCACCTTCTACGAAGCCGTCGATAAGTCGGCGGCGATGGGTATGAACTGGATCGAGGCGTATGGAGGTCAGAGGCTGAGCAAGGACAGGCCGGGTGTTAAAATCGGGCATAATATGCCGGTGGAGCTGCGAGAAGAAGTAAAGAAAAAACTGGCCGCCGCCAATGTCAAGCTGGTATCTTATGGGGTGGTACGTTTGTCGAATAACGAGGTTGAATGCCGTAAGGTGTTC
>DAOWIP010000533.1 GCA_030640865.1 Sedimentisphaerales bacterium
GGTTTTAGAGAAGCGCGGAATAATATAGTTAAGAATTGTGTTATTGCGCGAGCCCCTAAACTTTTTTATGCCAGTAATGAAAAAGGCAACAGACTCAGCAATTGCGTTATTTATGATGTTAAAAGTTTTGGTTCAAGCGGTCCGGTCATTACTTATTCCAATTTCTGGAACAACGGCTTCAAAACTCCATCCGGCGCGGGAAATATGAGCAAGAACCCGCTGTTCGTCGATTCCAGGAAAGGAGATTATCGTCTTAAACCAGACAGTCCTTGCAGGAGCGCTGGCGAACACGGCATAGATATGGGCGCTCTGGAATTCTGGAGCAGGCCGATCTGGGTTGTTCATGCCGGAGGAGATTGGGACGGGCCGGAGAATACCATCGCCGCCCTGAAGAAATCTGTCGCCCTTGGTGCAAAGTATGCTGAAATAGACCTGCGGGTTACGAAGGACGGTCAAGTTGTCGTAATTCACGATGGGACTCTTGATCGCACCACCAACGGCAAAGGACGTATAAAGGAACTGACCTATGCGCAAATAAAGCAGTATGACGCCGGTTCCTGGTTCCGACCGGAGTTCAAGGGCGAGCGAGTTCCCTTGTTGTCCGACGTATTGGACTTTGCCCGGGCTTATCACATGAGATTGCTGCTGGACGTTAAGAAGCCAGAGGTCTGCCCGTTACTCTTTGATTTGCTCAAAAAACACGGCATGGTGGACAATGCGCGGGTCTATATGATGGCGGCGAATGCCGCGGTTCGGAAGGCCCTTGATCCGAGGATAAAACAATACCAGGGCAGTCTGGTTCAGCCGTGGGGCTATCGGAAAGGCCCTAAAATAGTGCTGGATGCGCTGAAGAACAAGAAAAAGGGCGGCGCACTTATGAGGTCTTACACCTGTGTACTCAAAGCGTGGAAAATGGAAAGTTAAGGAGTTGAACATCAAACATCCAACATTGACCGTTCAACATCGAATGAAGAAAAACGCGTGGGCCACAGGCCCGGGCTACTTGAGGAAAAGAAATCGTGAACGGTTATAAAAAAACGGTGCGATACATCGCACCTTACTGGATTCCTGTCTCCGCAGGAATGACAGAAAAACACGTGGGCTATAGGCCCACCTACGAGACTACAGTATAAATTGGTGTCATAGATAATCTTTGCCATTGAGGCTCCGAACGACAGATTTCTGCCATTTTTCAAGCTCGGATTTCATCGACTGAAAACGTTTCGAATGTTCAGCGATGAGGTCTTTTTCCTCTTGAGGATCGTCGGTCAGATTGTAAAGGCTAAAACGGACGGCGCCTTTTTTGTTGTGGATACGATGCAGCTTCCACGGCCAATCGAGCCAGGCCGCATGGCCGGGAAAGACATCTTCAGGATAATGCTTTTCTAATTTACCGGCGTCCAATCGCAGGCGTGATGGGTCAGTGATTTCCCTGCCGGCTTTCTGTTCAGCCAGAAGTTCAGCCATCAACTTCCTGCTGGGTGTGCCAATGCCTCTGATAGCATAATCCCAGAAGCCCATCGGTTTTGGCCGCGAGTTCATTTTGGCATCAATCAGTGAAACAAGACTGATCCCGTCTAACGGCGGCTGTTTCTTCATACGCTGCCCCACAATTTCAAGAATAGTAGGGTATATGTCCGACGTGTTACAGGGGATATCGGTTATCCTGTGATCAGGAACGCGAGCAGGCCATTCGAGGATCGCAGGGACACGAAGACCACCTTCATAAATCGTGCCTTTGTGTCTGCGGCCGCCCGTGGCACCTACTTTGGGGAGGCCACCATTATCACTGCAATACCAGAGGATTGTGTTCTTGTGAATACCAAGTGTCCGCAACTCCTTACGAAGTTTTCCGAAAGCCCGGTCCATACCAGCGATTTCACCATAGAAATTCCGCAGGTCCTCACTGTAATCGCTATATAGTTCACGATCCCGCTCGATAGCCTGATGAGGTACGTGTGGAGAGCCAAACCAGACTACGGCAAGAAATGGTTGAGGTGAACCGGCGTGCTTACGAATAAATTCGATTGCGGCATCAACAGTAACCATAGAGCTTTCGCCCCTGGTCTGAACAGCGGTGCCTTCGCGACTGAGAATAGGATCGTTATCGAAGAAATTAGGCGCCGAGAGCCATTCATCAAAACCACTGGCACCAGGATTGACAGGACTGCCTTTACAAACTGAACCTAAATGCCATTTTCCAAAGTGCCCTGTCGTATATCCCGCTGTCTTAAGCGCTTCGGCAATAGTAATTTCCTGCGGCCGAAGTGTGTTGCCCCAACTAAAACATCCAAAACGATTAGGATGACGGCCGGTCATAACACTTCCGCGTGTCGGCGAACAGACCGGCGCGGCGGCGTAAAATCGGTCGAATCGCAACGCAACGGCAGCCATGTCGTCGAAATTAGGGGTCTTCAGCACCGGATGACCGTTGTATGCCATATCACCCCATCCCTGATCGTCGGCCATACAGAGGATAATATTAGGCTTTTCAGGAGAGTCCTTGCCGGCGGCAAATATATTTCCAACGGCTGTATGACATACTCCTGCGCCAACTACTGTCATAAACTCACGACGACCTAACAACATTTTAATATCTCCCATGTTAATTTGGCTATGCCAACTCCTATTTTATGTCAACGATTCGAAAATAGCCAAGATTCGCGATTACCTCAAAAAAGCCTTCCAGGCCGCCACTGCCTGCACCGAGAGTAATATGCCCGGCTCCGAAACCACGGGGAGAACCAGTAGCGTCGATACCGAACCAACGGCCATCCAGATAAGCCTGAGCCCAGGCGTGTGGGCCGAACAGTCCGTTCTCCGAGCCTGACCCCGACCCCGGCCCCTTGAAAAACACCAGACCGACAACCACCTCCGCCGGGATACCAACTGCCCGACACAAGGCCGCTGTTAAAACGGCATGCTCCGAGCAGTCACCCTGACGACTTTGGGCGACTTCAACCGCCGAGGCGTAACCGACCGACAGGTTTTTCTCCTCGATATACTCACATACAAAACGCTCGATTCTCCCGACGGCTTCGGCTGTGTCCTTCGTATTGCCACCCGCCAGGCGGGCCATCTCGATTATCTCTTTATGGTCGCTCTGCAGAAACCGGTTTGGTTTCAACGCCGCCAGGGCACGAGCGTCGCTGCCTTTGTAAGGAAAAGCCACACCGGCAGGCATCCGCTGAGGCCGAACCGTAACTATAAGGCCATTTTCGCCATAAGGTTGAACAGACTGGCTGTCTGTGCGAGGTATCGACAATTTTCTGTTCTCGGTCGGCATAATATAGTAATCAGCCGAGACGGCCTTTTCGATATCCTCCAGCGGTTTGGGGGCGGGTAGCAAAAGTTTGTCGAAAAAGTCCACTACATCACTTTGACTTAACGCAAACGCCTTGCCGCAGGTAACAAGTTCCATCTTCATTCCCATCATAGGAACGATGCTTTTAAGCATCTCCTGGTCGTCGTTCACATAATTTGTCTCTGTTATACCGCCGGCCAGGTCCTTGACGATGCTCTTAACCTCACGGGCGGTAACCACCCGGCCAAGCAAATCCACCTTTTTTTTCGGTCCGATTGTTATCTGCGTAGTCAAGGCATTGAGCATCGCGGCGCTGAAAGCATTGACTTCGTAAGTTGTCCCTTCCGTCATACCTTTTTTTTTCTGCAGCAGGCTCATACCCTCACTCATAAGCGCACCAGTCGGCCAGGTCATTGATTGCTTTTGAGAACCTGCGGCGGAGGTAACCTCGACATCCACCGTACCGTCGGGCCTGACCGTGCCGACGGCCTTCATTATAAAACCGCTCATATCCTGCACACTCTCAAAGGCCAATGGTTTGCCGTCAATTGTTTCGATATGTGTCTCCGTCATCGTGATGGATATAGGAACATTCATACGGGCAATGGTCATAGTTATTTTCTGGGTGCTGCGTACCTCGCCGGCGGTAACGACGCGATCGAGGGCGGCATAACCGATTTTTTTACTGTTCATAAATATGGCATAATAATCCGTTTCGGTCTCGGCCCAGACCACCGTCGGCAAAATAAGAAAGCTCACAATCAAAATAAAATATCGCAAACGCTTCATAAAAACATATCCTATATTTAAGATTTTAGGATTGTACCGCAGGCGTCCCGCCTGCAA
>DAOWIP010000571.1 GCA_030640865.1 Sedimentisphaerales bacterium
AATAGTTTCCTCGTGTCAGAAAGCTTTTTACTTCGTCAGCATTCGTAAAAGGATTTTCGATTTTTTTGTCGAGGCTTTGGGCGTCTTCGCAGACAAATTCCGCCACGTTTCCCACCAAATGGTGAAACTTATAGGTTGTGCCTTTATCAACGTCGTCGGCCACCTTCTTGAACCATAAAACACCATCGTTGTTCTGTAACTCAACGACGGCATTTTTTCCGCGGTTTTTCCCCGGCTTAAAAATACCGGTATCAGGCCAGGGTACGAAAGGGGTCATCCTTTTTTGTACCATTTTGTCTTGAATTCCAAACAAATGTTGCTGATGCTCTCGCCAGGTCTGATCCCGCAGATTCCAACAGTCGTCCGGAAAGTCGGGCATCTCCCGGTAAGCACCCTGCCATTCGGCCGTGGTGGGCAGACGACAGCCAAGCAAATCAGCGAAATACGTCGCGGCCGCCAGTGAAACATTCTGCATGGGGTGATCCAGAGAAGGTTTGAGAACTCTTAGCCGGGACCTGGCAGACTCATCATAAAGCTCATCTTTGGTAATATAGCCCTGTTGTCGATATATGGGATTGTCCCTGATAATCGTGTGGTTAAACCACGGCAGCCAGGTTACGTCGTTGGAATGAATTATACCGGCCCCGGACCATCGCCATCCCCAGGGACGTTCAGTCATACTTTTACCCGATATTTCACTCTGGTTCTTCGGGAGCAATTTTCTGAATTCCATACCCTTCTGACGAGAAAGAATAACATCACGGAATAATCTCAAAGACACTTCAGTGGTACACATATAACCGGCGCCCTGTATCCGTTCGAATATGAGATTATAACCTTTATCCTGCCATGTAAATGTAACAGTGTTCACGTCGGCGGATGGAACGCTCCGCCAGTTTTGGTCTCTTTTGGCCGGGCCGATTTGTGTCAGGCTTTTCGCAAGCTGGGCGCCACTGTCCTCTGCCAGTAATTTATCCAGGTCGCTCAATAATTTGTTTGTTGTTTCCGACGGTTTGGTTTGGCGAAAGATACTGTTTATATTTTCTTTTATCCGTTTTATCTCGTCTTTCGCCTTTGACTCTTCGGTGAGTGCGGGGATTACCTCGGTGGTTTGTCGGTATAGATAAATGTTGTATTTTGCCCGTGCCGTTTTCAACTGTTCGACATCGACATTAAAATCGCCCATTAAGTTGATGGCTTTACTTATATCGTCCTCGATTTTTTCGGGCTTACGGAGGTTATTGAAATAATACTCCCAACGGCGAGGGCCTTCCTGCTCGAATGCCTGCCTGAGTGTGTTTTTCCGATCGCCTTCCGGTAGCCTGTTTTCGATTAACTCGGCTGTTGTCCGGCGAACGTCCCGAGCCAGTGTCAGTTCCGTAAGCGAGACCGGCCCGGTAATTTTCCCCAGACTATTCCAAACGGCAATGATTATCTCCGGATAATAATCGGCGGGGCGGTTTGTCATTTTTTGGGCGGTTTGGGCTATTTGCTGTCCGTCTTTTTCCCTTTCCATCTGTAAAAGTTTGTCTATGCGGTTCGTGATCGGCGAGAATTCGCTTTTTAGCGTCGGGTAAATAGCATATTTTTTCTGTTTGTTGTACAGATTACGTATTGTCTCTGATGCATCAGAGGGAGTTTCGTCAAGTTGATAGGCAAGATTAAGATAATCTTCGATGTCTGAAAAAGCGATTATTAGTTGCACGGAGTCTTTCCGGCCTTTGTGGTAAGTGTCGCCTAATTTTTGGATGGCCTGGTCCGCGACGGTCGGAACCCCATTGTCCCAGGAAACCATGTCAAACGCCTTTTTAAAAGTATTTTCCCTCTCCGCAACCAGCGCCTTTTCAATATTAGCGAACCACGGTTTTTTAACGATACGTTCAGGAATATCATTCGCCGGTAAATCTTTCGGGAATCTGCCTTCATCGTCCAGTCCGACAAGAAATAATTCCATTTTATCCATTCCGGCTCGTATCTTGAAATAGAGCTTCCAGTCATCTCTTTCAAGTTCCGCAACCGTTACCTTGCCGATTAAATTATCCCGCTGTTTAATCCATTCTTTTTCTATCACCTCTGAAGCGGTTACTATTGTGTGTTTTTGGATGCGCGCACGCCATTCAGTAGGTGTTTCCAGCTCTTTTAGAACCTTGAGTTTATGATTTTTCAGCCAACTCTTATTGTTGACGACGAGTCTTTCGATCTCTTCTCTGTTTTTACGGACGGCCGGTTTTTGCCGGATTGTGGTTAATTGTTCGTCCTTCCAGGAAGTAAGCTCCTTACGCAATTCAGCGGCTCTTTGTGGCCTGAATGAAAGCAGTTTCTCAAGCAGCTTATCGATATCGTTTATCCCGGCGTCCCAATCAACGGACTTCCGCGGGTCCGGTTCCAGCAGGACACAGCCGCTGGCCTCCTTGAGCCAGTTATGAAATGTCGCCGACGAGACGCCGGCGGCGGGTGCTTGCTTTAAGCTCTTTTTGAGTTCATCCCGCTCGACTCGCTGCCAGTCGCCCTGAAGAAATTTCCGCAGTTCCACAGCCGTGTTTTTCAATTCTTCGAGTTGAGCGTTATTTTTCAATTCGTCGTCGGCAAAGTTACCAAACCGGGCCAGTACCTCGTCTTTATGTTTTTGGGCTTCCAGAGCGATGATTTCCCGGCAGCGTCCGATCTCCGCTTTTAGATATATTTGTTTGCGGCGTTGAGCTTCTTTTTGCAGTTCCCTGAGTAGTTCCTGTTTTCGGGTAGCCTGGGCAATAGTGTTTTCGACAATGTTCGCCAATTTTCGGCGGGTTTTATCATCCTGGTCTAATTCATCCTGCGTCTGCGGCCAGGTCGGCTCGGCAAGTTCTCCGAGATGTCGCCAGGCGGCATACGCCAAAACAGGTCTAATTTCGGCCAGGTCAAGATTTTTCGCGAGGTCCGGACGGGCAATGCTATTAACTTTTCGCAGGCTGTTAATCAGGTTGACAATCCCGCTTAAATTAGTTTTTACCGTTTGTTCGGCCAACAGGTCATCTTTTTGCCAATGGCCAAAGGCTTCAACCGCTGTTTTGCCATCCTTTAATTTTACTTCGGTTAAAGGATAGAACGCATTAAGCCGTTCCTCGATACTGTTGAAATCCGCGATAAGATTATTCAGACCCAGCCATTTCTGATATTTTTCCTTTAGCCGATCCAGCACGGCTATAAAATTATTATCCTGAAGATTAGGATACCCTCCAACCCATATTTGCGTCTGCGAAACAGCCTCGGCAAGTTCGTTAAGACACTGCTGGCGCCTGTCTGCCGGCAGTTTGGCCAATGCCTTAATCCAGTCTTTGTCAGCCACTGGTTTCACAGTAATAACGGGGAAAAAATCAGTAACGTATAGGGACAAATTCTCTTTGATTTGATCTACCTTGTGCTCCACTTCGTAAAAGTACGGATCAGCTTTTACCTTTTGGGCATTGTCGCTGATTTTCGCCCAAGTATTTTTAAAAATGGATGGTACTCCTTCGCCCTTTGCCGTCTTTTCCTTAAAGCGATTAACATAATTCTGGTCGGGAATTAGGGTTTTCTGGAATTTTTTCAACTGCTCGTCGGCTGCAACGATACGCTCACGGTTCATTTCGATGGCGGGCAGAGCTGTTTTGCTTTGGACTTTGGCAATCTCCGCCTTTAACCCATCGAATTTTCCCGCTCGGTCCCTGCGAAGATCGGAGGGCATTCGCTCGATGTCTTTTGCGAGTTTATTGAGCAGCTCGGGCCATCGGTCGCGCGGGTCGGGGATGATTTTATAATTCTTAACTTCGGACAGCCATTGTTCATAAGTTTCATAAGCAGCCGATCCGGAGAAATCCTTATATGTCCGGCCTTCCTTAATGAAAAGCTGATGTTGAATGCTCGGCCAATCTTGGCTCAAGAATTGTTCCAACTGCCAGGCCAGTTTAAAATTCTTTTCAAGTATTGTCAGGTGTTCCACGGGCGACAGGTTTTGTGTCTGGTCTTTAAGCC
>DAOWIP010000367.1 GCA_030640865.1 Sedimentisphaerales bacterium
GGCCGACTTGACCAATGATGGAATCACTAACCTCGAAGATTATGCAGCACAAACGACAGATTGGCTGGAAACCGCAGAGGAACAGCCTGGTGATTTGGACAGAGATGGTACTGTAGATGTCAATGACCTTGCCAGACTTGCCCAAGACTGGCTGAAACATACTATCTGGTTTGCAGATTAAATATGACTGTTAGAGAAAAGGGAGGTGTATTTTTAGACAACTTGGGCACCGACAGAGGCGGTAATATCGATGCCGGTCCGCTGTTTGTAGATGCCGACGGCGCTGATGATACTTATGGTACCAAAGATGACGATCTGCATTTGATGTCATATTCGCCGTGTATCGAAAAAGGCGATCCGTCCGGCGATTACAGCGGGCAGGTGGATATGGATGGTGAAACGCGTGTTCGTTACGACAATGTGGACACCCAAATACCGAATCAATAGCACAACGCAATGCCTTACTGCCATCAATTATAAATAAGCGAAGTCGATCAGCTTTGACGCCTCGCTCAACAAGGTCATTTAACAAATCGCTCACAACCCGAGCGTTTTCACTGGAACCTTCGCGCAAATTCCCAAAACGTGCTTGTGCCCGATAGAATCAACACCCAGGGCCGCAATTACATGACAATCGCCAAACTGAATACCATCGATATAAATCACCAGAATATTCGCATCATCAAAGCGACGTTCACATAATCGCTTGAGCTCAGCTTCACTGGCGGCGATCTGCTGAGCTGAAAGCATCAAGATTGCCTCGATCGCCCCTCGGCCAACCAAGTCTATTACCTCATCGATGGCATTTTCTGTGTTGCAGATCAACTCCAATAGCGGCAGCAACAACTGCCCGTCCTTGCTGAGACACTCTGCGATTTTTCTCCTGTCCATATTGCTTGCGATCTGATAAGCTTTCTTCTGCATGGCTACTCCTTTCGAGTAAAAGTTAATTATTTGTCTGGTCTGATCTTACGTGGATCAGACCGGAGTAGCCATTGCTTTTTCAACCTCCAACTATGGATTGGACAAGCCCTGTGAGTAGAGAGAAAAACAGAATTGATTTTCAGGTGTCTTTAGATTATAGTCAGAAGTCAGAAGTCAGACAGCAGGAGTTTATTTATGGCAGGACATTCACATTGGGCCGGTATCAAGCACAAAAAGGCAGCTATAGACGCCAAACGAGGCAAATTATGGAGTAAGCTGGCCCGGGGCATTATCGTGGCGGCCAAGACAGGAGGCGGAGACCCCAATGCCAATCTGGGACTGCGGTATGCAATCGACAAAGCCAAAGAGGCGAATATGCCCAAGGACACCATCGAAAAGGCCATCAAAAAAGGTACGGGTGATCTGGACGGTGTTACTTATGAAGATGTACTCTACGAGGGATATGGTAATAACGGCGTGGCGATAATGTGCGAGGTTCTTACCGATAACCGTAATCGTACCGCAGCGGAAATCAGAAAGATATTTGAGAATAAAGGCGGTTCCCTCGGCGCATCAGGCTGCGTTGCCTGGATTTTTCACAAAAAAGGACTGCTAATCGTCGAAGCTAAGGAAGCCGATGAAGAAACCCTGATGGAAATCGCTATCGAAGCCGGTGCGGATGATTTCGAAAGAGTGGACCAAGTGTATGAAATTACCTGTGCGGTAGAAAACTTCCAAACAGTTAAAAAGGTATTACAGGAAAAGGAGATACCCATTCAATTAGCGGAAATTTCCCAGGTGCCGTCCAATTCCGTTACACTGGACGAGAACGGGGCACGGAAGATTCTGGCATTGATGGATGCTCTGGAAGATCAGGATGATGTGCAGAATGTGTCAGGCAATTTTGATATTCCAGACGATGTATTGAAAAAGTTAGAGGGTGAAGGGTAGAAAGTAGAATATATAGTGGAAGATGAGTTTCGGCATTTTTGCGTGGTTCGTCAGGAACATCTTAACCATTACGGCAGTCTTTTCGGCGGTCATTTACTGGCGATAATAGATGAAATGGCGTATGTCGCCTGCGTACGCACCTATCCGGGCCGCAATTTTGTGACTAAGGCACTCAAAGATGTGGAATTCCATGTTCCCGCCCACTTGGGCGATGTGCTGGAGACACACGCAAAACTGGAACAGGTGGGCCGTACCAGTTGCCAGATACGAGTACAAGTATTCATAAGCGAAGCGATGGACGAGAAACGACAGTTATCCTTCGATGGGTTGGTAGTGTTGGTATGCGTCGATAGTCAAGGTGTGCCGACAGAAGTGAGTGAAAGAAATATATGAGTGTATGGGTGTATGGGTTGTAAGATTGGAAAATTGTGATATTTACATGTTCTCTGCAAAGCGGTTCCAACGGTAATAGTTTCTACGTCGAGACGAATGATGTTCGCCTGCTGTTCGACGCTGGTATCAGCGCGCGTTCGAGCAAGCAACGACTGGCCGAACACGAACGGGACATCCGCGACGTCGAGGCGGTGATTATCAGCCATAATCACAGTGATCATATCAAGCATGCCGGCGTTTTACACAGGCGATTTTCGCTGCCTTTATATATGACGCCCGGAGCCTGGCACGCAAGCCGCGGGAAGCTGGGAATAGTAAATGATGTACGTTTATTTGAGGCGGGCGATTGTCTCCAGTTTGGCAGTACTACCGTCCAAACAGTTCCAACGGCACATGACGGCATTGATGGTGTGGCCTTTGTAATTTCGAGTATAAATAATAAGTTGGGTATTTTTACCGACCTGGGCCATCGATTCGAGGGGATAGAAAAATGGATTACCGAACTCGACGCAGTTTATCTGGAAAGCAATTACGATGATGAAATGCTAACCAACGGCCCTTACCCACACTGGCTCAAGAATCGCATCCGCGGCGACGGCGGGCATCTGTCGAATACGGAAGCAGCCCAATTGGTTGACGATAGCGCCCAAGAACTGCAACTGCTGATTTTGTCCCATCTGAGCGAACATAACAACAGCCCGGAGATTGCCCTGGCTACCGCACGTGATATTTTAGGCAAGGGTTTTCCAATAGCAATGGCCCATCGCGGTCAGGTGAGTGAGATGTTCACCGTAGGACAGAAATGAGTTGTGAGTGGTAAGAAAGAGAGTAGAGAGTAAACCGCGTGGGGCAGAAGCCCCACCCTACAGAAGAACCCCGTTTTACGCTTAACGGCAAAACGGGGTTAATGTAGGTTTGGTTTATAGTGCGGTTACTTTTTTTCCGTCAGGAGGGAACCAAATTCCAGTTCCTCTTCTTCATCCTGCAGGATAATTTTGGGTTTGATCAGGATAAGCAACACGCTCTCATCCTTGGTTATAGAACGGTTGGAAAAGAGCCTGCTGATCAACGGTATTTTGCTGAGGCCTGGGACGCCGCTTTCTATTTCCACTTCGCCGACGATTTTTTGTCCTCCCAGCAAAAGAGTGCCGCCATCTGGTATGGCGACATGGGTCATAATAGAATTGATGTCTTTTTCAGGCAACTGAATACGAGTTGAGCCCACTGATAGATTAGTATCCTGCGTACCAGCGGTCCCTTCAGAAGTTGTTTCAGTTGTACCGAGGTATGAAAAGGTTGTCATCGCACGTGTGGTTTCCTGCTCGAATTCCACGTTGAGCATAACAAATCTTTTATCCTCGGAAATAACCGGTGTGATAAAGAGGCTTATGCCGGAGAAATCGGTTTCGATTTCAGGTTCGTAAGCAACCGCGGCGTAAGCGATATTTGATTCGAGCGAACTGACGTAGTTAGTTTCCGTCCCGAAACTTATCATCGCCTCTTCACCATTAAAGACCGTTACGTGCGGGGCCAACAAAGAACGATTCCGCTTGTGAGCCTGCGTGGCCCGCATAAGGAAGTCCACCTGAACGTTGTCGAGGAAGGTGCCGGAAAGAGTAAAGGCCGAAGGCGTCGCTCCGCCGCCGAGAGAGCCAGGCACTAACGTTGCCGGAGGGTTCACGGCGGAAATGGAGTCCTGCGTAATCGCGACATCAGAGAATTTATCAAAGCCGGCATTATTCATATTAATCAGGAAATCGACGTCCAGCCCGATGTCCTCCAGGAAATTGCTGCTGATGCTCAATAAACGGGCCTCGATGGCCACCTGGGTACCATAAGTTTCCCGGAGTTTCTTGAGCAGGTCTTTTATTGCCTCGTGGACTTCAGCAGTTTGATATACGGCCAGGCTTGTACCGCGGTACACACTTAATTCACCTCTGCCTTGCTCAGTTATAACGGCAGCAGCAGCACCTCTCATGCCACCTCTCATGCCTCCGCCGCCATACATCCAACTATCGGGTTTAATAGTAGTTTGGATCAGATAAGTAAGTTCGAACTCTTCATATCCACCACCCATCATTCCGCCGCCCATACCGCCGCCGCGTCCGCCCATACCGCCGCGTCCGCCCATACCGCCGCGTCCGCC
>DAOWIP010000540.1 GCA_030640865.1 Sedimentisphaerales bacterium
GTCTCGAACATGCTAAAAATAATCCGATCGTTGTCAAATCGGCTCCTTAGGGCAAATTACCCAAGTTAACACATTGTCAAAAGTGCGAAAGTTCACATATTACTAATCTTATAGATTCACGGTTTTGGCGATTTTGCACGCTATTTGACCTTTTGGTTGTACTTTGGTTGTATGGATTTTCCTCACTTTTTGTAGTCGATAAGTCAAAGGGAAAAGATTTCTGCTTCCACGGAAACCGGCCACGATACCTATTTCGGCGGTATGTGTGGACCTCCAATAAGTTATTGCAAAATTATCGGCAAAAGGGTATTATACTTATTTCAGATTTAAAGGAATGTCTCATTTGGAAAATATCGGTAAAAGAAAACTGGCAATATTGGTAATCCTTGCAATTGCTGTGTTGTTTATTTGGCTAATTTACCAGCGAATTTCGTCCAGTAGTGATAAAAAACAAGTACGCCAGCTAACTGCCGTAGCCGTTGAGGTACAGCCGGTCAGCCGGGGTACAGTCAGAGATGTCGGGCTGTTCACAGGGTCTTTGCTGCCGAAGTCGCAGTTTGTTGTTGCACCTAAAGTTAACGGGTGGCTGAAAAAGCTACTGGTTGATTTGGGCGACACGGTTAAGCGTGACCAGGTAATAGCGATTCTCGATGATGATGAATTTACACAGGAGGTGGAACAAGCCCGAGCGGAATTGGAAGTCGCCAAAGCAAATATGGAAAACCATACCAGCGATATGGCCATTGCCGAGCGTGAGTTCGAGCGAGCCAAGGCACTTCGTGAAAAACAGATAGCTTCGGAGTCCGAACTTGACGAGGCAGCAACTGAGTTTAATGCCTCTAAGGCGAGGTTGAAGGTCTCCCAGGCCTTGGTGATGCAGAAAGAGGCAGCCCTGAAAACAACCCAATTGCGTCTTTCATACACTAAAATCCAGGTATGGTGGGAAGAAGCGGATGATACCAGGGTTGTGGGAGAAAGATTTGTAGATGAGGGCGCGCTGCTGAAAGCGAACGAGCCGATAGTTTCGATTCTGAAAAACAGTATCCTGACCGGTGTTATTCATGTTATAGAACGCGATTACCCGAAAGTCAGTATAGGTCAGAAAGCGATAATGACAACCGATGCGTATCCCGGCAAAACTTTTACCGGCCAGGTTGTCCGCATCGCACCAATGCTTAAAGAAAGTTCCCGACAGGCCCGTGTGGAAGTTGAAATCCCTAACCCAGATGGTTTTTTGAAGCCGGGCATGTTCATTCGAGCTCAAATAGAGTTTGCTCGACACGAGGATGTAACAATAATTCCTGCTGTGGCTCTGGTAGGGCGAAACGGCCGACAGGGAATCTTTCTCGCTGATTTAGATGCTCTTAAAGTCAGGTTTGTTCCTGTTACCGTTGGGGTAGTTGACGGCAGCGAAGCCGAAGTTACCCAGCCGCAGCTTTCAGGTATGGTCGTAACGCTGGGACACCATCTTCTTGAGGACGGTTCAGCGATTACGCTGCCCGGCCGTTCTGAGCCGGGAGATTACCAATGAGAATCTCAAGGTTCGCAGTCCACCGGCCTATTTTCACAATAATGGTGGTTTTAATCGCCGTTATTATGGGGGTAATTTCCCTGATAAGACTCCCGGTCGATCTGATGCCGGATATTTCCTATCCAACGCTTTCAATTTCCTGCAATTACGAAAATGCCGGTCCCGAGGAGATAGAGGAACTTATTACCCGACCAATTGAAGAGGCGATGAGCGCTGTTCCCGGAGCCGAAGAAGTCAGTTCAATTTCAATGGAGGGTCGTGGCACAGTACGTGTGACTTTTTCCTGGGGTACGGACCTTGATGCGGCTGCCAATGATATTCGGGATCGCTTAGACCGTGTTATTCCCCGCCTGCCGGACGATGCGGACAGGCCGAGACTTCGAAAGTTTGACCTTGCAAATTTTCCTATACTTATTCTGGGGGTTTCGAGCAAGCTCGATCCTGTTCAACTTCGGTTGATCATCGAGGACCAGGTTAAGTACCGGCTTGAGCGTGCACCGGGAGT
The DNA here is from genome assembly GCA_030640865.1 of Sedimentisphaerales bacterium. Classification (GTDB taxonomy): domain Bacteria; phylum Planctomycetota; class Phycisphaerae; order Sedimentisphaerales; family SM23-30; genus DAOVXR01. Next base: position 2,037 of record DAOWIP010000540.1, read on the forward strand.
TGCGGCCGTCGATATCCGGGGTGGTCTGGAACGTGAGATTCACGTCAATATCAAGGCCGACAAGGTCAAGGCGATTGGTGTTCCTCTCGACCAGATAATACGCAGAATTCGTGAGGGTAATATTAATATTCCAGCCGGAACGATTGACTATGGAAATCTCGAGGTTACAGTTCGCACATCAGGTGAATACTCCAGCCTCGACCAAATCAAGGACACCGTAGTAGCGATAAAAGAAAACGTCCCCATTCGGCTTGGCGAGATTGCCGAGGTAGAAGATTCATGGCGCAAGGTTACAAGTATTATCAGAATTAACGGCGTGCCGGGTCTTAGGCTTTCGGTAAATAAACAATCGGGCAAAAATACGGTTGATGTAGCAAGGGGAGTCCATAAGGAACTCGAACTGATCGCCCGAGATATCCCATATATCGAGATAATTCCAATAATCGATACGTCTGACTATATCCAGAAGTCGATTGCAAATGTTGGCTCTTCTGCTGTTTATGGCGGTATTCTGGCAGTTTTGGTTCTGCTTCTGTTTCTTCGCAACTTGAACAGCACTGTCATCATCGCCACCGCCGTTCCAGTTTCTATCATAGCTACCTTCTCTTTGATGTATTTTGGCGGTTTTACATTGAACCTAATGACGCTCGGCGGGCTTGCACTGGGCATTGGTATGCTGGTTGATAATGCCATCGTCGTACTGGAAAATATCTATCGAATGCGTGAATCCGGTGAGTCGGCTGAGCAGGCCGCAATTCTTGGGACCGAAGAGGTTTCGTCGGCTATAATAGCAAGTACCCTGACGACTATGGTTGTATTTTTGCCTCTGATATTTGTCCGTGGAATGTCCGGGGTAATGTTCAAACAGTTGTCAATAGTCGTTAGTTTCTCGTTGTTATGTTCACTTGCCGCGGCTTTGACTGTCGTCCCGATGCTTTCGGCACGTATCCTCCCTGCACCGGACAAAGGCGAAACACTGAAAAAAACATTGGGCCGGAAGATTTTCAGAGCCAGCAGCCATATATTTACCTTACTTGAAAATAAATACAAGCACATTCTCCAAGTTGCTCTTAACCATCGAGCGTTGGTCGTTGTAATAGCTCTTATGGTACTGGGAGGCAGTCTGGCATTGATTCCTCTGATAGGTGTAGAGCTTATGCCAAGTGCCGATGAGAGCGAGGTCCGAGTAACAGGGGAAATGCAGATAGGCTCGCGTTTGGATGTTCTTGATGCGAGGTTTGAGCAAATCGAAGCAATTGTGCAAAAATCTGTTCCGGAAATAAAAAACGTAGTTACCCGCATTGGAGGTTCAAGCTGGCGTGGAACAGGCTCTCATACAGGTCAGGTTCGTATTGCCCTGAAGTCTCAGTCACAAAGATCCCGCTCCAGCGAACAGATAGCTGACCACCTGCGTGGCAAGCTGGCCAATATTCCAGGTGTACTGATAAGAACACGGGCCGGACAAGGGCTGTTTCTGCTGCGTATGGGTTCTTCCGATGCAGACAAGGTAGAGGTGGAGGTTCGTGGCCATAATTTGGAAATAGCCGATGTATTGGCCCAAAAGGTTAAGAAAATCGTTGAAAACGTCGAAGGCATCACAGATGCAAAGGTAAGCAGAGAATCGGGACGCCCCGAAGAAGAGGTCATTATCGACCGTCAGAAGGCAGCGGATATGAAATTAACCGTTTCCGATATTGCCAATGCCCTTCAGACTATTATTTCCGGCACCCAAGCCGGAAACTTCCGTGAGTTGGGCGACGAATACGTGATTCGTGTTAAGATTAAAGAAGCTGAAAGGATGGACTTAAAGGATATTCTTGACCTGACGTTGACAAACACCGATGGGCAAGCCGTTGTACTGCGTAACGTGGTGGAAATTAAACCTCGAAGCGGTCCTGTTCTGGTTCAGCGTAAAGACCAGGAGCGCGTCGTTATCATTTCAGCAAACATCAGCGGGAGGGATATGGGTTCGGTACTAAGCGATATACGTGAGCAAGTGCGATCTGTTTCCGCTCCGCAAGGCTTCAGTATTCTGCTGGGGGGAGATTATGAGGAACAGCAGGAAGCTTTCAGGGAACTTTTGCTCAGTTGTTTTCTGGCATTAGTGCTGGTTTATATGGTGATGGCCTGCCAATACGAGTCCCTGCGTGACCCCTTTGTGGTGATGTTTTCGGTACCACTGGCCGCAATCGGAGTCACTATAATGCTTTTTTTGACGGAAACCACCTTCAACGTCCAGTCTTTCATAGGTTGCATCATGTTAGGTGGAATTGTTGTCAATAACGCTATTCTTCTTGTGGACCACACGAACCTGCTTCGCCGCAGTTCCGGAATGTCGCTTCGAGATGCAATCGCCGAAGCCGGTAAAAGACGGCTTCGCCCCATCCTGATGACGGCTACGACAACCATTATCGGTCTGATACCACTGGCATTGGGCTTAAGAGAAGGAGGAGAAGCACAGGCTCCTATGGCAAGAGCCGTCATTGGAGGGCTGCTTAGCTCGACACTTATTACACTTGTGTTTGTGCCTGTTATTTACTCTGTTTTTGAAAAAGGTGCTGCTGGTAAAACATCCGGTGGTGAAAGAAATATTTAATAGTGGCGGCGTGGCAAGCCCCACCCTGCGAAGCTTGGGATTATGTTTATATTCTCTAAAGATTCAACTGCTATTCTTTGTGAAATGATACTACCGTTGGCGATGGTGTCCTTGGCCTCATGTACATCATTGGAGCCGCAATTAGACTCCCAATCTCCCTATAACCGTATTAGTACCCGCGACAGCCAAACAGAACATAGAATCGGCAAGTCCGTTCCAAAGGATGTCAATGCCACTACGTCGATTACTGCCGGCGACGAAGGGCCTCTTAAGATAGGCGTTCAGGAAGCAATTCTTGTGGCGATGCAAAATAACCAGGACCTTATTGTTCAGAGAATGAATCCGTCAATCAAAAGAACATTTGAGGATGAGGAGCGAGCGATTTTTGACCCGGTACTTGGAGCCGGAATATCGAGCATAAGAACTTTGGCCGAGCGCCTCTCACGGGCCGGTTCCGACACAGAGAGTTCGACTGTAGATAGAATTCTTGGTTCGGTCTTTATAGATAAATTTTTCCCCACAGGCACCAATTTGTCTTTGCAAGGCAGAACCAGTATAGTCGATTCATCCCTGTACACCGACACTTTTGCCGAGACGCGTCTTGGCTTAACTGTTACCCAGGCACTTCTGCAGGGGGCAGACATAAGGGCTAATACGACAAGCATCCATCAGGCAAAAGTCGATATAAGGATATCCGAGTATGAGTTGCGAGGCTTTGCTGAGTTGCTTCTCGAAGAGGTTGAATCAAGGTATTGGGATTACGCTTTGGCACAACGGCAGATTGAAATCTATACCAACTCCCTAAACCTGGCAGAAAAACAGATGGCAGAAGTCCGGGAAAGAATCGTAATCGGAAAGCTTGCAGAAACAGAACTTGCAGCGGCACAGGCAGAAGTGGCTCTGAGACGTGAGAACCTTATAAATGCCGGAAGCGACCTGGCAAAGGAACGTTTATTTTTGCTGAAGTTGTTGAGCCCCCCGGGGAAAAATATGTGGGACAGGCAGCTCATTCTGCAATCTCTGCCTGTGGTTCCAAGTGTCGAACTTGATGACGTAGAGCAGCAC
>DAOWIP010000014.1 GCA_030640865.1 Sedimentisphaerales bacterium
AATGGAACGCTATCAGCGATAAATGTAGCACAAGCTTCCAGCTTGTGATTAAAACCACTTACAGTCCTGTAGGGTGGGGCTTTGCCCCACGCGTTTATTTTCTATCCCCTGCTGTCAAGCGGTATTACCGGTTATTGAATTATGACAAAAAAAATCATTCTTTTATCAGTTACGCTTCTGTGCGTAATCTTGTGCCTGCTGATATATCATCAGTACTCGCATGATGATTATGCCCCATCAGCCGAGCAGACCAGACCCACCTATGAGGATATAGCCACAACAAAGCCTGATGAGGGGGAAATGATAGAGACCGGTCCGGTAGGGATGGGCAGCGAACCTGTTCGGGTCAAAATCGGTAGTCTTGAAAGTGTGCATTATATAAAACGTGATGAGGACGGCCGTATCCTGCAGGAGTTTGGTTTTAAGGAGCGTCTGAGCCGTGGCGGAAAGCTTCTTGAGTTCAGTGAACCCTTTTTCAGATTTCACCGTGAGGATCGGCAGACCATTGAAATTACTGCGCCGCTGCTTAGTATGCCGGTCGAATTCGCGGGCGGACAGCGGCTTCCCGATCGAGGTTCTCTTAAGGGCGGAGTGCGTATCGAGATATATCGCATGGAACCGCCTCGTCCTTCAGTCCCGGATGAAAAAGACCAGCGGCTGACCGATTTTATGGTGGAGATGGAAAAACTTGATTTCCAGAGGGAATTTTCCCAGTTGACCGGTATTGGTCCGGTTCGTATCACCGGAACGCAGATCAGTGCCGCCGGGAGCGATCTTACCCTGCAATACGACCAGGTCAGACAGCGTTTGCAGGAACTGGAATTACGGCGAATCGACTATTTACGTCTGAAAACAGCCACGCCGACAAAAACAGCGAAAACAGCGGAAACAGCGGAAAAAGCAAAAAAGGCGGAAGAAGCAGAAGAAAAAACAGAAGCGGCAACTCAAAAAGCGGACAAGACTGAAAAAGATTCCCTGCTGTCTGACGAAAGGAAAACGAACGGGAAAAAAGAGAAAAAAGTTGAAATATACAAACTGTCGTTGCACCAGGACGTGGTTGTGGTACGGGGTCAGGAGGAATTAACTGCTGACCTGGTCGAGATATTGGCTGAGGTTGGCGGTTCCGGGGAAAATCGCTCCGATTCCGAAGGGTTCTCAGGGCTGCGATTTGACAAAGAGGACAAAATCAAGCCGGAACGGCCGACAGAGGATAAAAAGAAAGAGGAAGCGAAGAATAAGGAAGAGATAAATAAGGAAAAGGAAAAGGCACAGGAAAAGCAAGAGGAGCAGGAAGTTATTATTACCTGCCGGGGGCCGTTGCGGATTCGACCTGTTGATGATGTGGTACCGTCTGCCGAGGGTAATAAGCTGGAGCTTACCGCCTATGGTTCACCTGTGCGAGTTCGCCGTGAGAATGAAGAGGTGCTTCGGGCTGAACGGATACGATACGACCTGAAACATAAGACTGTTGCCCTGAGGTCAGGCAAAGGACACAAGGTGTGGCTCTCGATGGGCCGGGGGCAATACGCAACGGCTGATAACGAAGTGATTTATGATCCGTGCACTGGGCTTACTTTCAACGGACGGCTTTTGGCCGCTACCGATAAGGGACAGATTGAGGCCAATCAGGGTCACCTGACCTTTCATCCCAGTCTTCCAATGGATGCCGACAGTCCTAAAGACTCTCGGAAAGACGATGCTTTACAGACCCAGACCTTGCAGATAAAGTCTGTTAAACTGGGTGGGGGGGTAAAGATAACCGATCCTAACACATTCTACAGCAGCGATAAACTTCAGGCCTACTTCGACCGCGACGACCAGGGTAACTCCCAATTAGACCGTATTTCGGCTCAGGGGTCGGTCAGAATGGAGAACCCCGATTATTTGCTTGAAGCCGACGATAATTTACAGATCACTTTTTTCGATGAGCAGTCCGATTCGAGTCAGGCCGGAACCAATCAGAAATCCCTGATTGGCAAACCGAAGGAATCAATGGGAAAAACAATCGAGAAAATCAGGAACACCAGATCGAAGGAAGCCGTTCCGTCTCTTGAGCAATTATTGGTTCGTGGACGACCTAAATATATCCTGGCAAAAGGGGCCGGGGGAAGGGTTTTGTTCAGGGACAAAAAGCAGAAGTTTGAGGTAACGGGCGACAAACTCGAAGGCAACGCGAATAACGGTGATATTGCCGGGCAGGGGTTCTGGCAGATTTGGGGTCAGCCGGCGGAGGCTAAACTTGCTAAACAGGGCAGCCTGCAGGGTAAAATCATCCAGATCGACTTGAAAACACGTTATTGTACCATACCCGGTGAAGGTGGTATCAATGCCCTGATTGCCGACGATTTGGCCGGCAACGCGATGGATAAACCACGACCTATCGAGATCAAATGGCTTGAGGGGGCCGGTTATAGTATTGACAGTAATGAGGTTGTTGCCCACGAGGTTACTGCATGTCTTGAAAACCGGGACTCTGACGCGATATTTTATGATGTAT
>DAOWIP010000346.1 GCA_030640865.1 Sedimentisphaerales bacterium
AAAATGAAAAGCAGGGTATTGTGTATTATCAGGCATTCTATATAACCTTTTGGTCATACTTAATTTGCTTTCACCTGAAAGTAAAGTATGAGTAAAAATAAAAAAAAGTAAAATTCTCCACCCCGAAAAAGAGTATTTTTTCTCGGCCTTTCCCGACATAGTGATTGTCAGCGAACGAATGATAAGATACGAAGATAACATAAAGTTGGCGTGGCTTAAATTGGACTGCAAGGTATTGTCTCGTAAGAAGTTACAATAAATTGGAAAAACAAACGCGCATGGTCAGTGTAAGATGTTCACAGCTATCTTGAGAGCGGTGTTTTCAGATGAAAGATAACTCTTCATATTTTGGTGACGAGTGTCATTTAAGGGGGAGGAGGCATCTTTTTCGATGGTGATGTCGGGCGTAAGCCCCTTTTTATGGAAGTCATATTTATCAGGCGGGAAGTATTTGGCGATAGTGATACAAAGGGCGTTTCGAGCAGGTTTCAGATCGAAAATTGTCTGCACGACGGCTTTTCCAAGTGTTTTTTTACCGATTACGACGGCTCGGCGGTGATCCTGCAGTGCCGCGACGAAGATTTCGGCGGCGCTGGCGGTTTTTTCGTCCACCAAGAGGGCCAAAGGCAACCTATAACAGTTGAAATTGTCGCCACCGGCGGTGTATTTTGTTTTTTCGTCTGCTGTCTGCACCGTTACGATTGTGCCGCTGTCAATAAAAAGGCGAACGGCGTCAATGGCTGAGGTCATAACGCCACCACCATTACTACGAAGATCAATCAATAAAGACTTAGCTCCAAGCAGCCTTAATTTTTCGATGCCGCGTCTCATTTCCAGGGCGGTATCATGATCAAAACTCGCTACCCGCATAAAACCGGTTCGCTCATTTAACATACGCACATATCTGACGCTCGGCGACGCGATCATAGCGCGGGATACCGAGACAGAAAAAACTTTTTTGTCTCTTTGAAGCATAATGTTGATGCTGGTGCGGGTTCCTCCAGTCAGCAATTTACTGATTTCGCCGTTGGTTTTATTTTTACATTCGATTCCATCGACAACAAGTATGAGATCGCCCGGTTCGACACCGGCTTTTTTGGCGGGACTGTCATCAACGACGTCGAAGACCTGCGGATATTCGCCGGCAAGAATAAGATCAAGTCCGGTTCCAACATAAGAACCGTTTAATCGGTCGCGTAGTGCGCAATACTGGCTGGGTGAGAGCATATATGAATACGTATCAAGGTTGTCGGAAAGGGCGTAGGCCAACTCAAGGGTCGGCCAGGATTCTGTCAGGTCGCCGTCATCGCTGAGATTGCGCAGTGAGCTTACCAGGAGTTCGAGGCTGGATACATCGTTTTCCGGCAGATTAAGCAGGCTGCCGCGTAATTTTTTAATCTGATGCCGGAGCCTGGCAAGGGCCTGGTCACTAACCGAATATTGCCGATAAACCTGTGGGTTTTCCGTTGCCGCCTGAAGCTGCAAAAGCGATTTTGTCAATAACCCCCTAAAGTCAAAAGTTTGATAATAATTTTCCTGAATCAACGCGACAGTCCGGTTTAAGAGAGTCTGAGCCTGATCCGGCGCGATTGATTGTATCTGCCGGGCGACAGAGTCATCAAGATAACGTTCTTCCAGTAAGGTGTTGGCGCGGCACCATTGCAGTCGTTCGTGAATGTATTTGTCGGTGTTTGCCTCGCCATTAACCAGCGCCTGCTGAAAATAATGTTCGGCAGTGTCCCATAACTGACTGGACATTGCCTCGTCGGCCCTTTTTAGAATTGAATTAACCGTTACCGTGGCAGCTTCATCGGCCAGGGATAAAATCGGTAAATGGCGAGACCATACCGTTAGTAGAACAAACAGAATAATAATAAGCCCCGGCAGAGAAGACGGGAGCCCCTGAACAAACGAAAGCCGACGTGAGGGCCGATGGTATAGCAGCGGCGAACGTGAAAGCCGACGTGATAACGGCAACGAGTGATGTATTGACAGATTACCGACAGGCTGGGGGCAATACCAAGGCAAATTCGAGACTGAGATTTTCCCGTACAGCAAATCTTATCCCTCCGGCACCTACGAAAAAAATCATACCCATATAGGGTATTTCCCTGTAGTATACCTACCTGTAATATACCCGATTAGCGTTTTTCGACAAAGCGTACACCGGCCTGGAAGTCGCAGAAATGGGAAATTCTGTGTTGTTTTCAGGAAACACAATGGAAAAAACGGCAAAAACGGAACAAAAACGGAGAAAGTTTGACTATAATGACCGATAACAAACAAAAAACGCATAATGAACCACCAGAGACAGAGACAGGGACAGTGAAATTACGTACTCGGCCTTTCGTTTTGATTATTCGCGACGGCTGGGGCTACAACAGCGATCCGGAACTGCAACCCTATGACGCCACACGGGAGGCAAAAACTCCTGTAGATGACCAACTCCGTCAGGAATATCCCAATTGTTTGATCGCGTGCAGTGGCAAGGATGTGGGCCTACCTGAAGGGACTATGGGCAACAGCGAAGTCGGCCATCAGAATATAGGGGCTGGGCGGATAGTCTATCAGGAATCAATGCGTCTGAGCCGGGCTGTCCAGGACGGCAGTTTTTTTGAGAACGAGGTTTTGTTGGAAGCTATTAGCCGCTGTCAACAGAACCACGGCAAGTTGCACCTGATTGGGCTGACCAGCGATATAGGTGTGCATTCACTTTTGGGTCATTTATACGGTCTGTTAGAACTTGCGAAGCGTAATAATTTTGATCGTGTGTTTTTGCATGCCCTGACTGACGGCCGCGATTCGCCGCCCTCCAGCGGCAAGGGCTATCTAAAAAAAATAGAAGCTAAAATGCGGGAGATCGGGGTTGGCCGAATTGCCACGGTGATGGGTCGGTTCTATGGAATGGATCGCGATCAGCGATGGGAACGGGTTGAAAAGGCGTATCAATGCCTTCGCTACGGTAAGGGTAAGAAAGCGGTTTCCGCCGAAGATGCTATCCAGGAAAGCTACGATAGCAATGTTACAGATGAGTTTGTCAAGCCGGTTCTGATTACCGGCGAGGATTCTCAGCCTTTGGCCCTGATTGAGGAAGGGGACTCGGTTATTTTCTTTAATTTTCGGGGTGATCGGCCGCGTGAGATTACGCGTGCATTTATTGATCCGGCTTTTACCGCATTCGATCGGGGCGAAATGCCGGACCTTTACTATGTGTGCATGACGGAATATGACGCGACGATTCCGGCACCGGTTGCCTTTCCCAAACCGCCCAAGATGAAAAATATCGTGGGTGATTACTGGTCAAGGCTGGGACTGAAACAGTTCCGCTGCGCCGAGACCGAAAAGTATGCGCATGTTACCTTTTTCTTCAACGATTATACCGAGCCGCCCTTTCCGGGTGAAGACCGCCAGATTGTTCCATCGCCCAAGGTCAGAACTTATGATCTGAAGCCGGAGATGTCGGCGTATGAAGTAACTAAAATAGTGTTGGAGCGACTCGACAGCGATAAATATGATGTGATGGTAATTAACTTCGCTAATCCCGATATGGTTGGGCATACGGGCATTATGGAGGCTGCGGTGCAGGCAGCCGAGGTTGTCGATAGCTGCGTAGGGAAAATATTAGATAAGATTCGAGAGATGGGCGGTTCGGCAATTGTTACAGCCGACCACGGAAACCTGGAACTGATGTACGATGTAACGACGGACGGACCTTATACGGCGCATACGACAGAGCCGGTGCCGCTTATTGTTTTTGACGAGGAATACAAAAACTGTCGGATCAGAGACGACGGCCGACTGGCCGACGTGATTCCCACCGCGCTGCAGATTATGGGCCTGCAAAAACCAGAGGAGATGACGGGAGAAACGTTGATAATGGAAAATAAAAAATAACTAATACTGAATGAAAACACCTTGTGGTAGGCTTCATTTAGTATTGATATATACAAAGGTAAAGCCATGAGTGGTGATGTAAGCGACAAAAAAAGGCTTCTTTCTATTACGGGTGGGAATTTGCGACACAACCATATATATATTAGTGGGCACCATAATTTTTTTCCGAAAGATTGTTATGGTAAGTCAAATAAAAAGAATGGTACGGGAAAAATGCTTACATTAGTTATTGAAGGTATGTCTGATCCGATAGAAACGGATATTGCCACCAATGGGAAAAATGGGAATCCACGTAATTTCTTTAGAAGTCGTTCTTGGGTCGGCAAATTTTTCAAAAAGTATAAAATCCATGAAGGAGACGTAATATCCATCGAAAAATTGGGGAAGTATAAATATAAAATAGGTACTTTCGAGAGTAAAAACGTGAGGGAAGGAGATAAAATACCTGATCATTGGCCGCCGATTAATCCACATAAGCCTACTGTAATCGATCTTTTTGCCGGTTGTGGTGGTTTTTCAATCGGTCTTAAGAAAGCAGGCTTTCAGAATCTTTTGGCGGTTGAATGGGATGCTTCATGTTGTAAGACATTTAAAACTAATATTAACTCCATATGATATTTACAAAAATGTAAAATGGAACAAAAACCCTCAAATTATGGTAAGCTTTGGGAACGAGAGGAATTAATACTTGCTTTTGATTTGTATTGTCGAATTCCTTTCCAAAAGACGAAAGCTAATAATCCTGAAGTTCAACAGATTGCTCATTTGCTGAATCGATCCCCGGCATCTGTCGCTCGAAAATTAGGGAATTTCGGTGCATTTGATCCTAAACTTAAGGCAAAAAATATTTCAGGATTAGAACATGGGAGTCGCCTTGATAAAAAAACATGGAATGATTTCCACGGCAATTGGAATGATCTGGTTTTGAAAGCTGAGAAGATAAGGAATAAATTATTTAAACAACAAGGTGAAATCCGAAAATTGACGGAAATAACTATTCCTAACGGTCCCTCTGAAAGAACCACTGTACAAAAGCAACGATTATTGCAGTCCTTTTTTCGAAAGGTTATTCTTTGTTGTTATCAATATCATTGTTGCGTTACGGGCATAAGCATACCGGAAACATTGATAGCAAGTCATATAATCCCATGGAGCGTAGATGAAAATCATAGAGCGGATCCCTCTAACGGACTTTGCATGACTGCCACCTTTGACAGATTATTTGATTGTGGTCTTATGGCAATATCAGATGAATATAAAATACTTTTATCAGATGTTGTAATGAAGAAAAAAGAGCCGTGTATTCAGAAACATATAGTTGTTTTCCAAAATAAAAGTATTTCAATGCCGGAAAAGTTCTGGCCGTCAAAAGAATATTTAAGTTGGCACAGGAAAAATGTGTTCAGAGGTTAATATGAATAAAACAACCATAAAACCAGAATATTTGCAGGGTTTAATTTGTGAATACGATGCTTATGTAGAAACATCAAAAACCGTTTATTCTGCTGTTAATAAAGATATTCTCAAGAAAGAAATCAAATTAAATGGGGGGTGGTCAACAGAAGCTTCGGAAATATTATTTGAACTTGCAAAAAATTATGGAAGCTTCATTCTTGGGAATGCACTTGCACTTGCCGAGGCAATGGAAATCGTTGACGGCGATTTAGGCCTTTGAAAGCGTGTATAAAATGGGATTCAATTCGATCCTGAAAGAATCATGCTTTTGCTTAATCGAAAATGTTCGAACTGTAATTTCAGCAAAAGAATTAGAGGTTGTATCCGGGATATCCGAATATGGTCGAAGAGTTCGTAAACTTAACTACCACCGGCTAAAGCCGGTGGGTTCCCTGCGGCGGGCTTAACCGTCGCTTGAAAAAAGGCGCTTAAAGCGGTGGAATTAAACCACGGGCTGCGCTCTTCGGGCGGCTAAAGCC
>DAOWIP010000278.1 GCA_030640865.1 Sedimentisphaerales bacterium
AATTAGCCCTGCAATATGTCCAGGAGATAGCTGATATCGCCCGACAGACTGAGGTGGCTCCGTTTGCGGTTTATGGCGGTTTTGAAATGCGAATCCAGAGGGCCAAGCTGGATCACGGTGTGCATATTCTTGTAGCTACGCCCGGTCGGTTGATCGATCTGTTATATAATAGTCCGCTGAGCCTTTCGGAGGTACGAACTTTTGTGCTTGATGAGGCTGACGAGATGCTCAAAATGGGTTTCGTCGATGATGTGGAGTTTGTCATATCGTGTTTGGTACACGAGCATCAGACGCTGTTATTTTCGGCAACTATGCCTGCCGAGATCAAAAAACTCTCCTCAAAATACCTCAAGGACCCGGTTACAGTCGAACTGAACGTAAAGCAGGTAGCACCGCAAAACCTGGAGCACTGCTTCCGGAAAATCAATTCCAGCCATCATTTCGAATCATTTATGGAATATCTTCAGCAGCACGATCCTGTTCAGGCGATAGTTTTTTGTAATTCGCGTGACAACGCCCAGAAACTCTTTCGCCGATTGAGCCGCGAGCTTGAGTCGGTTGAGCTTATACACGGAGGCCTGGATCAATCCCGGCGAACGTCCCTTTTCAATCGATTTCGGCGAAAGGAAATCAGGATTATGGTGGCTACGGACGTAGCCGGCCGCGGCCTGGATTTCAGCCATGTCAGCCATGTAATCAACTATGATTTCCCGCGTGATCGGGACACATACACGCATCGTTCCGGGCGTACCGCAAGGCTGGGCCGTAAGGGTACCGCGATGACTTTTTACGATCATCGTAATCTCGGTGTTCTGAGCGAGATTGTTAAGGTTAATCGTATCAAGCCTGTCTGGCACGGCCGGGAGCCGGACCTGAAAAAAGCCGCGCACCGAAAGGCCTCCGCGGGTCGCTGGCATAAAAACGGACGCGGTCGATTCCGGCACAGATAAAATGGTAAGCGTTCACGCAATTTTTTCTTACCAGACCCCAAAGACGTCATAACAATAATAGCCGTGGGTGGAGGCCGCAGGCCGAAACCCGTGGTAAAGTCGATATAAAGACTTACAACCCCGTAGGGGTTGAACAAAACACTTTGATAGTAACAGGTCCCATAAACAATCCCACTTCTACAAAGCAAATAAATTACCTATTTTATTTGTAATTCTGATTTGTACGTTCATTATTCCCTTCTTTGTAATTTGCCTGTAGCCGATATGTATTTTACCTTTAATACAAAGGCAGCACAGGCTCCTTAAATTCGCCTGAACGCCTGAATCAGGAAGAGAGAAGAGATATGAAAAAACGTACCGCGGCCGTCCCGGCGGCATTAAAATGTATCGCGGCCGTCCCGGCTGCATTAAATAAATATGTTCTTATCAGCATAATCATTGGTCTTTTGATTATGATGTCGGTCCCGACAAACGCGGCCCTGACTGAACCGCTGGGTCCGGATTTAGCGGCGGGAAAAGTTTTATTCGAAACCCTGGACAGCCTTTACGGACTGGATAACTTAACCCGCGTTGACGATTACGACTCGTCTATTGTCGATCAATACTGGACTTTCGCCGATGAAGCGGTTACTGCTACCGCGCTCGCCCGTGCGAAGTTTGCCGGATTTACTCATAAGCTTGGGTTCCTTCCCGGACCGGCGGGCGGCAAGTTTAAGTCTTTATTCAATACCGGGCGTTCGTATTATGGAGTGTTCGACGAGGAGGGACGGGGCACACGGAGCCGAATGAAGAAAAAGGCCTCTTTTGCTGCCGATAAAACAGGGCCGGTGTTTCGGTTCGGCCTGAAGATTCTCAATCATCGTAACTATATATGGAGTTCGGCACCGAGTGATAACGTAGTAATGCCTAAAGGTGCCGCTGGCGACGGGATCGACCACATGATAACTTTTCAGGTTACCGGCAATGATGGTTATTCAAACAATACCGTCGGCAATTACATTATCGCCTGGGAAGACCTAATGGCCGACAATACATGGGGGAAATTCGACGGTGATTACGGAGACCTTGTAGTGGAGCTTTCCGGCGTACATCCGGTACCTGAGCCTTATTCTATAGCGTTATTTTCACTGGCAGGACTTGCCCTGTTGCGCTATCCCCGCCGAACCTGAATAACTTACTTATATAGGAATTTGTAACCGTTCACGGGTTCTTAAGTAGGGTGAGGCTTTGGCCCACGCGGTTTTCTTATTCGATGTTGAACATTCAATGTTCATCTCTTTAACTTCCCATCTTCAAATCCTAAATCTTAAATCTTAAATTCTTCCCCACTCACAACTCACAACCCACAACTTCTTAATAAGCGGTTTCGATAACTTTTTGCGCCAACTGTTCCGGCATTTGACTATAGCGTTGCGGTTCCATACTATAGCTCGCCCGGCCCTGGGTGCTACCCCTGAGTTGCGAGGCATAGCCGAACATCTCTGTCAGTGGAACGCTCGCGTTAATCACTCGAACCTGGCCACGTACTTCGGTGCTGTTGATTACCGCTCGCTTCCGGGTTAAATCGCCCTGTACTGACCCGTAAAAATTCTCCGGTGTAATTACCTGAAGCTTCATAATCGGTTCCAGTAGAACCGGATGCGCCTTTTTTACCACTTCGGCAAAGGCTATACTGCCCGCCTGTTGAAATGCCAGATCGGACGAATCAACCGCGTGATAGGAACCGTCGATAATACCGATTTTCAGATCGATTACCGGAAAGCCTGCCAGAACACCTGTGGACGCAGCCTCTTTTAGTCCACGTACAATCGACGATATATATTCTTTGGGAATCACTCCTCCCACAATCCTGTTTTCGACTATGATATGTTCTTCGCCGGGTTCGGGTTGATGCGGTTCGATCTCGATAACTACATGGCCGTACTGCCCTCGACCACCGGTCTGCTTAACGAATTTTCCTTCGCCCTGTGCTGTTTGAGTAACGGTTTCTTTGTATGCCACACGAGGACGACCGGTCAGAATGTCAACCTTCATATCTCGCGATAGTTTATGCTCCAGGATTTCCAGGTGCAATTCGCCCATCCCGCTGATAATAGTTTGCCCGGTTTCCTCATCGTAATTGCACTTGAATGTGGGGTCTTCGCGTTTCAGGACATCCAGAGCCTCGGCCAAACGGGCTCGGTCGCCTGCCGTTCGCGGTTCGATTGAGAGGCTCATTACCGGTTCGGGAAACTCGATTGTCTCCAGTACGATTGGTTTTTTAGACAGACATAAAGTGTCGCCGGTCAGAGTTTGTTTCAGTCCGACAAACGCTACGATATCGCCGGCCTGAGCCGTTTCCACGTTTTTGCGTACACCAGCATGCATTCGGAATATCTTTGTAGCGTTTTCTTTACGATCCCGTGTGCTATTTAAAATTCTGGAGCCGGCATTAATACTGCCGGAATAAATTCGTACAAATGTCAGGTCGCCGTGTTGGTCGGAGGTAATCTTGAATGCCAGTCCAACGAACGGCCCTTTGGGGTCGCATGAGCATTCGAGGATTTTTTCGGGTTTGCCGGGTACATGTCCCTGGACTATACCTCGATCCAGTGGGCTGGGCAGAAAATCCGTTATGCCGTCGAGCAGCTTGCGGGCGCCGATATTTTTCAGAGCCGTACCGCACAGCGTCGGATTCAACTTACCTGCCAGGGTACCCTTCCGCAGCCCGGCCACAATCATTTCCCTGTCAATCTGTCCGTCGTGAAGATAACTTTCCATTAGGCAAT
>DAOWIP010000458.1 GCA_030640865.1 Sedimentisphaerales bacterium
AAGGCTTTTCGAAACCTCCACACCGGCATAACTTGAAATAATTATTACAACGGCCGCGGATACAACCACTTTCTTGACAAAATACTTGTTTAGTATGACATTCATAATACTTTACCCTTTCATTTTTACTGTTTTACCAATTTATTGCTTATGCAAAGCACAAGCAAGCTTAAGTGTCTTTTTCAGACGTTGCTGACATTTGTGTCCGCTCTCCATATCGATCATTAAAATAAAGCCAGTTTCTGTATTAATTGCGACACAGCCTGAACGCTCAGGGCAGGCTCTTTCAGGGCGTAAGACAGCAATCCTTCGAGGCCTAACAAGGAAAAGGAACCGTGAGCGATTACAAAAAATCGTATCAGCGATAGCTGTCTCGCGGTCGGCCTGTAACCAATTCGACATGCCCGTCCAGAAAGACGACGTTCAGGCCGCCGCCCAGGCTGCCACTTTTTCGACCGTGTGGAAAAGGGGCCTTCTTGCGGAAAAAATCACTGGCTACCCATCGTTCACTTGTGGTTGCCTTGGCTGTCTGGCGGCCGGGATACAGCCATCGGACGTACGAAGTGGTTAATTGACGGGGAATGAAATATTTCGGGTCGCGCCAGGCTGTGGTGCCGAACTTTTTATTGTCCTGAAAGCTCCAGTATATGTAGGAAATGTTTCCAATCCGGCGATTTTCAGGCGTGTCAATTACCGAATCAACCGCTCCCGTGGGTACGTATCTCGCGTCGCCCGCGAACTTCTCCGTGTGATGCGCCTGTGGACAGTAAAAAGCCTCTATAATACCGTCATTATACCTGCCGATTTTTTCAAGCAATCCCGGATGAGGATTGTGCTCGGTCGGCTCCAGCGGATAGCGGTCGTTGTTTTCGTCCGCGTACATTACCAGGGCCAGATTTATCTGCCGGAGATTGCTTGAACAAACCTTCTCATAGGCTGTGTTTCTGGCCCGGTTCAGAACAGGCACCATAATCGAGATCAGCAGGGCGATGACGCTGATAACCACCAGCAATTCGATCAGGGTAAAACCGGTTTTTTTATAGTTGCTGTTTTGTATCATAAAGATAGTATAAGTTTTAATTATAACCGTTTCAATAGTATTGTTTTTATATTCCCTGTTGATATAATGAGAACAGAATGAGAAAATTATGCTTCTTTATATTTCTGACGGTGTTGTTTCGGAGTGTACCTGTTTGTGCCTGCGCATATAATGTACGCGACGTCGGATACGTTGACCTTGGTATCCAGCCGTATATTTTTTATGGATTCGTCAGCGATAAGACCCCCGAAGCGACTATATCCACTTTTACGAATTTATCGGACGCGACTCTGTTGGATACCGGCGTCTGGGCCGAGGTTGTCAATATCGACCAACAAAAAGACCACCCGGCCCTGAAATACCTTGCCCCCAATCTTAACCTCGACTCTGGCTCCGACCCTGGCTCCGACCCTGGCCCCAAAAAACGCATATCCCTGCCGGCCGCGGTTTTGGTTTCTCCCGATGGTCGTTCACTGTTCATCCCTGTTACGCAGCCCGGCAGGCCCTTCCGACAAACGCTACTCGACGCTCTGGATAATATCGTTTCATCACCCTTGCGCAAGCAGCTTGTCAAACAGCTTCCGAAGTCTTTTGCCGTAGTCGTGTTGATCGACGGGCCTCAGGAACAGGATAATAAAGCCGCACGACAGGTAGCTACGGAATCTATCGGCGTAATCACCGAACAAATGTCATTTATGCCCAAACCCATATTTCATCCGCCGGCTATGATGGAAGTTGACTCCAAGTCAATTGCCGACGAAAAAATACTGCTCTGGAGCCTGGGGCTGGATATCGATAAAGACCCCAATACAATCACCGTCGCCGTGCTCTACGGCCGAGCCAAACGAATAGGCCCGCTCCTAAGGGGCGAACAGGTCAACGAATATAATCTGACCACTATCCTTTCCATTGTCGGGGCCGACTGCGAATGCGGCCTTGACCGTTCCTGGATTCTCGGTATGCCGACGCCGATTAAATGGGACGAACAAGCACAAAATATCGTCGCTAAAAACCTGGGGTTCGATCCGGAAAACCCTATGATAAAAATGGAGGTCAGCCGTATTATCAGAATCGGCTCACTCTATAGCCGCGGCCTGCAAGCTCCGTCATCGTCGTTACCGGATATGCCGTTTGGTTACCAGGAATTGGTAGTGGAATTCGACGACACACCTGAGCAGGAACCTGACATCCAATCGACTATACCCTCCGCCACCGAACAAATTACACCTGAACCTGCTGCTCCCGAATCAGTTGCTCTCAAACAAATGGCCCCCAAACAAATTATTCCCGAGTCAGTTGCCGTAAAACCAGCCGCTGATCTCGCACCTTCACCCGAAGTCGATTCGCCGTTAGCTCGTGTTGTGTTCATCCTTATCGGATTGGCGATTTTGGTCTTAATTGCTGGTGTGATAATTCTCTTAAGAACGACAAAAAGATAATACTATGAACATTTTCATTCTGATATGGAAAGAAATCGGATTCCGTAAGCTCAATTTCATACTGAGTTTGCTGGCTGTTACTATTGCGGTAGTGTTAATGGTAGCCTTCGATACCACCGGCAGGGCCTATCGGCGTGAGACCAGGCGCATTATGCGGAACATGGGCCAGAACCTTCGCATCATCCCTCGGCAAACAAGTATGGACAAATTCTGGTCTGCCGGATTCTCAGAACATACTATGCCGGAGCAATATGTGGGCCGGTTCGCCTCATTGCGGGGCTACAGCTATACCCACCTGACGGCAACCCTGCAAAAAACTGTTTCCTGGCGCGACAAAACCGTCATCCTCACCGGCATTCTGCCCGAAGTGCTGCCTGCCGATAAGAGTCACCAGAAACCAATGACCTTTTCCGTGGAACCCGGCACAGTCTATCTGGGATCGGAAGCGGCTG
>DAOWIP010000295.1 GCA_030640865.1 Sedimentisphaerales bacterium
TAGTGATGATAGTTATGTTTTTGATTATCGGCGCAGGCATGGCCTTGCCATACGTGCTTCTGACGGCCTTTCCAACATTGCTCGGCCGCATACCCAAAAGCGGTAACTGGATGATTAGGCTAAAGCAGGCCATAGGTTTTGCGATGCTGGGCTTTTCGATTTATCTGATTTTGCTGTTCCCGATTGATTGGCGGAAACCATTGCTCTACTTTTGTCTGTTACTTGGATTTTGCGTATGGCTGGGTATGGCGGTGGTCAATCGCGCTACACCCCCTTTGAGACGCGTTCTTGTACGTGGTATCGCGATAGTTCTGGTCATTGCCGGTTCGGTCGGCCTGAGCCTGACGGTTGTGCCTCGGACGAGTGTTTCAGCGGGTGCTACGGTTGATGTTGCAGACGGAGCGAGCGAAGACTGGCTGACTCGGCTCAATAATTATAAACAGCAGGGCCGTACAGTTATTGTTAAATTTACCGCTAACTGGTGCAAGAACTGCGCGGTACTCGATAAGGTAATCTACAAAACGCAAAGCTTCAGAGACAAGCTGAAGGAAACCAATGCCAGTCTCATCGTGGCCGACTGGTCTTACAGGGATAAGGCTATCAAACAAATGATCCGGAAACTCGGAGGGCCGGGCCAGGCATTGCCTTTTGCTGTGGTCTTTTCCGGTTCGGACCCGGACAATCCCATCCTGCTGCGTGATTTCTATAGCCTGGAAGATGTTCTTGAAGCTCTGGACGAAGCTGCCCGACGCAGTGGGGGTTAGCTGCCTGTCGAGGATTATACCGGAACACCTCTCTGAAATACAGAAAGGTGGCACCCAGCGGTGGGGGTTAGAGTAAATGGTGGGCATGGCCCGCCCTACTTGAGGAAAAGGATCCGTGAACGGTTACAATAAAAATAATTCAGCAGAGACCGAAATTACCGACAAGGACCGAAAACTTGCCCAAAGCTGTTTGACCTGCCCCGTCTGTAAGCGTGCCCGAAAAAAACAGAAGGGCATTATTTACTGGCTGGTCAAACATCTGGAAGGCGGTATATGCCCTGCCTGCAAGGCCTACGAAAAGGTCTATGGCCGCAAGGCCCACGAACAACTGTCGGATGATTAATTATATGTACCGGGTATAATTTAGCTAAGCCAATTTGACTTTTCATTAGGCATGATGTATCTTTACAGGTTATGGTTAAAAATTCACATGAGTTAGAACGATTGTTGGATTCCTTCCTGACCTTACCGAAGGAAACCGAGTGGCTGGAATTCAAGGAGGCAAAAAACAGCCTTCATGTAGATGTTATTGGGAAGTATTTCTCGGCCTTAAGTAATGAGGCTAATCTCAAAGAACAGTCTTGTGGCTGGTTGATTTTTGGGGTAAATGACCGACATATAATTGTGGGTACGCAATTCAAATCCAACCGAGCCGAGTTGGATAAATTGAAATCCATTGTAGCGCAAAACACGACCGATCATTTAACCTTCATGGAAATCTATGAAATTCGACGATCCAGCCACCGGGTAATTATGTTTCAAATTCCTGCAGCCCCAAGAGGGATTCCTATTGCGTGGAAGGGGCATTATTATGGAAGAAATGATGAGCAGCAAAGTGCTTTGAATATTCAGGAAATTGAGCAGATCAGAAATCAGGTTTATAAAGAAGATTGGTCAAAGCGGATATGTAAAGACGCTAATCTGGATGATCTGGACCTTGAAGCAATTCAGAAGGCCAGAGAGGAATTCAAGAAAAAAACACCAGGTCTTGTCAATGATATAGACGATTGGGACAATGAAGCCTTCCTCAACAAGGCTAAAGTTACAATCTGTGGCCAAATCACCAATGCAGCGATTCTTCTTTTGGGTAAGCCTGAAGCGGATCATTTTCTTTCCCCGGCTGTTGCGCGTATCAGTTGGATACTTAAGGACGCAAAAAATAATGAATTAGATTATGAGCATTTCGGCCCACCTTTCATTCTCAATGTCGAGCGGCTATTTAAAAAAATTCGCAATCTCAATTACCGTTATATTCCTAATATAACTTTATTTCCAATAGAGGTTACACAATACGATCCGTGGGTAATCCGTGAGGCATTACATAACTGCATTGCTCATCAGGATTACAATTTGCATGGACGAGTTAATGTGGTTGAGAGACCAGATGAATTACTGTTCGCAAATGTCGGCAGTTTTATTCCCGGCAGTGTGGAAAAAGTTGTCGAGCAGGATTCTCCTTCTGAAATTTATCGTAATCCTTTTCTATCACAGGCAATGGTCAACCTGAATATGATAGATACTATTGGCAGTGGCATAAAGAAAATGTTTCAAGCTCAAAGAAGACGCTTCTTTCCTCTGCCTGATTATGATCTTTTACAACCGGAAAAGGTAGGCGTTAAAATACAGGGCAAGATACTGAATGAAAATTTTACCCGTCTGCTGATTGAAAACACCGAACTGGATTTAACAACTGCAATGCTGCTGGATAAAGTCCAAAAGAAAAAACCGATAACCAGAGATAACCACCGAATCCTAAAGACAAAAAATCTTGTCGAAGGAAGGTATCCAAAACTTTATATATCTTCCAAACTGGCAAAAGTTGCCGGTGCAAAAGCCGATTACGTTAAGTATCGGGCCTTTGATGATCAGCATTATAAGGATATGATTATCGCTTTTATTAGTAAATACGGCTCAGCGAGCAGAAAAGACATTGATAAATTGATATTGGATAAATTGTCGGATGCCCTGAACGAAACTCAAAAGCTTAACAAAATGAGTAACCTTCTTTACGCTATGTCCAAAAAGGACAAAATTATTAAAAATGCAGGATCGGCTCGAAAACCTAAGTGGATTCTTGTGTGAAATTCAAAAAATGAAGTTATTGCCGCGGGATTATCTGATTCATTTTTTTCTCAAGGGCCGCAACTCCTTCCTTCTACAGCATTTAACGACTCTTTGTCTGAATAGCTAAGTTTCGTACTCACGTTCTCTTATTATGAATGCCAGTGTATTTTACTAAACTTTGCGATTAGAAGTATTTAAGGAGTATTTAGGAGTATTTTAGGAGTATTTTAGGAGTATTGCAACTTTAAGTTCTTGTATAATAAGGCATTAGGGCGTTCGTTGGCGTGAACATTTAAGCAATGCTTAATACTAATATGGAAAGATAGGGGCTTATTTGTCTAACCCGGACCGGAAAGAAAGAGCCGCATGAAGTGAAAAAGAAGACTGCAAAAAATATGTTAAAAACGCTATTACCCAAGGAATTCAAGCCCGGCGGCAGGGACCTGAAGACAGCTCCGGCCAGAGCGAGAAAGATATTTTCGACTTTGCTCAAGACCTATCCGGATGCCCGTATCGCTTTAAACTTCAACAGTCCTCTGGAGCTTTTTGTCGCTACGGTCCTCTCGGCCCAGTGTACCGATGTGCGGGTCAATATTGTTACAAAAGACCTGTTCAAAAAATACCGCAAGGCAGCCGACTATGCCGAAGTTTCACAGAAAGAACTGGAACAAAACATAAAAAGCACCGGTTTTTTTCGTAATAAGGCCAAAAATATCAGGGCAGCCTGCGCAGATATAATAGAGAAATTCGACGGTAATGTGCCGGATAATCTCGACGACCTGACCTCGCTGGCCGGAATCGGACACAAGACCGCCAACGTCATACTGGGCAATGTCTATGGTGTTCCCGGTATTGCCTGCGATACCCATGTTATCCGTCTGTCGCGGCTGATGGGCCTGTCGGGAAATACCGACCCGGTCAAGCTCGAATTCGCGTTGATGGAGTTAATCCCCAAAAAGGACTGGACTATGTTCAGTCATTTGCTGATATTTCACGGCCGGCGTGTTTGTGTGGCTCGTCGGCCGGATTGTGATAACTGTCCTGTCCGGTCGCATTGCTGTTATGGGAAATTAACTCAATAATCCGCCATAGAGAAATATATGGAAAAACCAACTGTTATACTTATCGGCGGGGCGCCGCTGGTGGGGACTGCCGAGGTGGCGAGGAAAATAGCGGCTCGATGGGAGTATAGCTGTTTGAGTACTGACGATCTCATTCAGGCCGTTAGGGCTGTAACCACGTCGCAGTCGCATCCGCAATTTCATCTGCTCCAGCGGAAGGACCACCGGCAGTATTTCATTACCAACACTGTGAACCGCTTGGCCACCGACCTCCGGTACCAGAACGAATCCGTCTGGCCAACCATAAAAAAGGTAATCGAACACCATATCGAAGAAGACACTGGAATTGTTATTGAAGGCTGGGCATTGTTGCCGGACAGAATTGCCAAACTCGAACTGCCACGGGTTAGCTCACTCTGGCTAATGGCCGACGAAGCGTTTTTCCAGCGGCAAGTACAGCGGGAACAGGCATTTTTTGAAATGGGTCCTATGGAAGATGTGTTCGCCCGCAAGTTCGCGGCCCGCAGCGCTACGATAAATGACAGCATACGCAAAGCAGCCGATGTGCATAATCTGCCGATCGTGCAAATAAATCAGGAGGACACCATCGAAAATATTACCGACCGATGTTTATGGAAATACCGAAGCAATCGCTAATCTGTGATATTGATTATGATCTGTTCGATCTGGAATTGGACGGCGGCTATCAGGGCTGCGCCAGATTATTTAATGGTTCCGGCGACGGCCGAGCCGTTTTGTATCTGCATGGTATCCAGTCGCACAGCGGATGGTTTCTGCGATCGTGTGATCACCTGCGCCGGCAGGGGGCAATTGTGCTGGCGCCGGATCGGCGGGGCAGTGGGCTGAATGGGTATGAGCGCGGCCACTGCAACTCACATGGACAACTCATCGCGGACGTGGATTGCTGTGTTGATTGGCTGCGGCAGCGGACGGGCATACAACAGATCGATATCGTGGCAGTCAGTTGGTCGGGCAAACTAACCTTGGCCTACGCGGCCGAGTTTCCCGACAAGGTCAGGTCGATAGCGCTGGTTACCCCCGGCCTGTGCGCCAAGGTTGACATCAGCCTGAGAGAAAAAATCACCATTGGCCTACAGGGCGTTGTTAATCCTCATCGGCTGCACGAGATACCGCTGAACGATCCGGAACTGTTCACTGCCAATCCTGATATGTTGCGCTTTATCGAAAACGATCCCATTAAGCTCACACACGCCACCGCCGCGTTTTTTATCGCTTCCACACATCTCGACTCAACGGTCCGCAAAATCGTGAGCAAATTAAAGCTGCCTGTTTATCTGTTCCTGGCCGAGAACGATCGCATCATCGACAACCGGGCCACAATAGAGCTACTGAAACCTGTTCTGACCGGCCTGCCCAGCCCGGCTGAAACAGTACGCGTATATCCAAACGCCCATCACACGCTCGATTTTGAGCCTGATCCGCTGACATTCTTCCAGGATTTGGCCTTGATTTATCGTTAATGACTTGCAGGAACATCCTATTGCCGACCGATGAGAATGCCGATAATATCAAAACTGGTATGCCATATAGACCCGTTGACGGGAAGTACGGTAAAGACTATATTTAAGATAGCCTAAAATTGTATTTTTATTCCGATAATTGATTTTTGTTGCGGAAACAAAAAATTGTCATTCCCGCGTAGGCGGGAA
>DAOWIP010000339.1 GCA_030640865.1 Sedimentisphaerales bacterium
ATTGTTTTTGCGGCGTTTTTCGTACTTTTTGCGGTTGCATCAAGTTATGACAAAATGGCATCAGACCTTCTCCGGCACCTCAAACTCACGTCGGTAGTTCCGCTTCAGATACATATTAGCATAGGAACTGTGTTCACCGGTGAATTTTTCGGTATTCGTATCCATCGTCAGCATCGGCCCCAGAATAGCGGGAGTCGCATTGAGATCGACCTCGTTGGCTGCCATGTGCTTCATGAACCGCTCGTATGAATCGCCCAGTTCCGAATCGCCCTGGGAAACAGCCTTGATTTCATCGGGGCTTGCCAGATTCCCGATTTGGTAGGAAATATTCCCCATGTGGCACAGGGCGCTGGAGATATGACCTTCGACAATATCGGCATTCAGGTCGCTGACTTTACGGCTTCGTACTGCCCTGATAAAGTTGGCGTGATGGCCCTCACCACCGCTGCCCTTAAACTGTTTAATTCTTTTACCGTTATTATCGTAAATCCATCCGCCGCCGGCGCCGCCGACGAAGTAACCACCTTCACATATAATACATATACCAACCCGTGTGCCGCGATAATTGTCCATACTTCGGCCGGCGCCTTTTTTCATTGGCAGCCCTCGTGTCTCGAAGATCAACGGAGCCGGTTTATAGTCCAGATACGTTACCAGCGTATTGGGTGTATCGGCATCATCCTTATAACCTAACCTGCCGCCGTAACTGAATACCCGCGGAGCCAGCCCCGACTGACCCAGTGCCCAGCGGCACAGGTCCATCTCGTGAATACCCTGATTGCCGACATCACCATTGCCGGTCTCGAAATCCCAATGCCAATCATAATGTAGTCTCTTGCGACGCAACGGCGTCAGGGCCGCCGGTCCACACCATTTGTTATAATCTATCGACGCGGGAAGCGGTTGGGGACCCTTTACCAGGCCGATACTCGCCCTGGGTTTATAGCAGACGCCACGGGCAACTTTGATCTTGCCCAGTTTTCCATCCTGTATGTATTTGAAGGCTTCAATTAAACCGCCGTCCGCTCGTTTCTGGGTGCCGGTTTGTACAATTCGGTTGTACTTTCTGGCTGCCTCGATCATCTTTCGGCCTTCCCAGATATTATGCGAGACCGGCTTCTCGATATAGACATCTTTACCAGCCTGACAGGCCCAGATAGTTACCAGAGAATGCCAGTGATTAGGCGTCGCAGAGCTGATCGCGTCGATATCCTTACTTTCCAACAGTTCACGGACATCCGCATAGCCCTTGATGGTTATGCCCTGCTTCTTGAAGTCGTTCACCCGCCTGTCGGTATGATCCTGATCCGCATCACATACCGCTACGAGACGCACACCCTTTAGCTTGCTGAAAATGCCACAGTGATTACTGCCCTGGCCGCCGACGCCTACTACCGCAAAGCGAACATCCTCATTTGCTCCGCGTATAGCGGCATTCGCCATCTTTGGCAGGGTTATAGCCGCACCCGCAACCAGCGTACCCTTCATAAAAGTCCTTCGTGTAATTCGTTTCATTTGTAATCTCCTATAATGATAAAATGATTTGACATCTCACTCCTCAACTGACTATGAGGCTAAAAACAATATTCGGTGGGAATCAGTGTTTCGTTAGCAATATATTCAATAAGCGGTTATTATATATTAAACCTTTGTACATTGCAAAGAATTATCGGTAGCAAATCAAAAAGTTGACGCCAGCGTCAAAAGTCCTTTGCACCCTTATTTTGGAGCGTGGGGACTGTTTTTGCAACGTTTTTCGGCTGGGTGGCACCTTTCTGTATTTCAGAGAGGTGTTCTTGTATCCGCCGTCGGCATTGAACCCAGTAAAATCATTTTAACTGACCACTAGCGCGAATCAGGAATCCGTTGGCCCGTATCGATCTTAAGAACCCGCTTTTAAGCTGTCCGTCCCGGCGGTTGTTCAGTGCCAATATTTCACTGACGGTGAAGCCTGCTTCACTCAGCAGTCCTGTTATTTCAGTCTCGGTGAAAACATGCACGTACATTCCCTTGATCCCGCGATAGTTACTCAGAAATTTATCTCCCCGCTCGACCAGTCCCAGCATTGATTTGATAAAGTTACTCAATAAAAACACCCGCCCCTCATGACGCTGGATATTGAACCCCCTGTTATGCACGTGCAGCGCTAACCGCCCGTTCGGCTTGAGCAACTGCCGCACTGAACGGAGAAATCGCAAACGGTTCTCCCTGCCGCAGATCAGACCGATCGTACTGAACATACATAACGCATAATCGAAACTGCCGGGCAAAAGCTCATCATTTTGTTCGCGCGAGGACAGTGGTAATTGGCAGATGTCGGCTTTTATCAATTGGGCCGTCAACTGTTCGCGTAGCAGTTTAGCCTGGGCTTCGGCCAACATGTGTTTCGACAAATCGACGCCCGTAACCCTAAAACCACGCCGCGCAAATCGCACAAGCAAGCGGCCCGTTCCGCAACCCAGGTCTATCAGATGCCCTGGTTCCACGAACCATTGGTCAAGCACTGCACTATCGTACGCAAACAGATTCTGCCCCGCAAAATAACCGTCATACCCCCGTGCCACTCGCGGATCGGAAATATAACATCGCGTCGATTTATGGATAGCTGATTTCGCCGCGTCTGTCGCTCCCATACATCAAGCCTACTTACCCCACCTCGATGTGATGCTGAAAATGTTCATCATCTCTCTTGGGAAAATCGCTGCGATAGTGGACACCCCGGCTTTCCCGTCTTTGCAGTGCGCTCTTGGCGATCAATCTGGATACCGTTAGCATATTCTGACATTGCCAGTCTGCTGGAGTATCAAAGACCTTGTCCATCACGTACCGCCGCCAGAAATCGATTATTTCTATTGTCTCTTCCAGTCTTTGTCCCTGCCGCTCGATGCCCACATTACGCCACATCACCGACCGTAGCGAATTCGTAACATCGGGAATATCGAGTTGGGTCCGCTCTGAATCGGCGATCTCGTACACAATACGCCGCCGCTCTACTTCGCCGTGATTGGCGGCTATGTCCCGTGCCGCCGCCGCACCACAGATATGACCGAACACCAACCCTTCCAACAGCGAATTACTGGCCAGCCGATTGCCGCCGTGCAGTCCGGTGGCCGCCGCCTCGCCGCAACAGGACAGATGTTCGATATTCGTCTGTCCGTTAATATCCACTTTTACCCCGCCCACCATATAGTGGGCGCTCGGCCGTACCGGGATCAGGTCCTTTGCCACGTCAATATCAAACGATTTGCACAAGCTGCTGATTGTCGGGAACCGTGTGTGAAAAAATTTCTGGTCCAGATGTCGCACATCGAGGTAGGCATTGGTCGTTTCCTCGCGGGCCATAAAATCGAAGATTGCCCGACTGACTACGTCCCGCGGCGCCAGTTCCGCCTGTTTGTGATAATCCGGCATAAACCGTTTTCCCTTGGCATCGACCAGGTACGCTCCGGCCCCGCGGAGTGCCTCGGTAACCAGTTTTCGTTCGGCCCCGGCTATATAAAGCGTGGTGGGGTGAAACTGCATAAACTCCAGATCAGTCAGCACCGCCCCGGCTCGGTACGCCATTGCCAACCCGTCCGCGGTGGCTCCCACCGGATTGGTCGTTTCGCGCCATATCTGCCCCGCCCCACCGGCAGCGAGAATAGTCCGCCTCGACCAGATACACTGAAAGCCATGTTTAGGATGATGGCACAGTACCCCAAGGCAGGTTCCATCTTCCGTAAGCAGATCAATACAAAAACAATCCTCAAATACCTTTATTGCTGTGTTGTTACGCACCTGTTCGGTCAGACACTCCGATATTGCCCGGCCCGTCGCGTCGCCCAGGGCATGTACCACCCTCGCCCGTCCGTGTCCGCCTTCCCGACCAGTGGCAATTTTATTACCGTTCATATCAAAGGGTGCCGACCACCGCTGTAATTGTTCGATCTGGGCCGGCCCGCCTCTGACCACTAATTCCACTACCTCTTTATCGCATAAGCCACAGCCGGTATTGAGGGTATCGCTGATATGCGATTCGAATGTGTCATCCTCATCCAATACCACCGCGATCCCACCTTGTGCGTGATATGTATTACTTTCGGTCAGCTTATCCTTGACCAGCACCAAAACCGATCCGGCGTCGGCAGCCTCGAGCGCCGCCCGCAGACCCGCCACGCCTCCACCGATGATCAGGCAGTCAGTATATAAATGGCCCAGTACCCGCGTGTCCATACGGGCCAGATAACGACGTGTTTCAATGGCGGTTCGTATCATAATAGCTAACGCGTGGGTCAAAGACCCACCCTAATATGTTTTTTCAGGAGTTGCCAATAGTAATTCATTGTAAAAACAGCCTGTTAAAGCGTATGTTCCATTCTCACTGGGGTCCCAATAATAGTAAGGAGCTTTTATTTTATATTCATCTGGATCATATGGTATGGAATAAACATTAAGCTTGGTTATGAGGATAACATCATTACAGGCAAATGAAAAGCGATTTCCCCCGCCGCAAAATGTATAAAAAATTCTAACCGCTAATGAGCGTAGATACGAAATTTTAACATTTTATGGTGCGATTTGCTTCATCGATAAATATCTATATTTTTTAATCCACGCCTATGGCGAACTGGGAGCAGGTTTTTATTTTTTTGACATGAAGGTTATTTTTTTTGCTATTGATGCGGGTGGGCAATTTGAGCCAGGATTCGGATGATTCATTATACTGATAAACAGTAAGTTCCGCCTCGGATAGGTTCATTCTTTTGAGATCATCTTCGTTGTATTCAAAGGTAAGATCAGCGGAAAACAAGCACTCTTCCAGGCCGGTGATTTCCCAGTAGTAGGGCAGATAATCAACATCGAGTCCGTCGGGAGCGTGAAAATATTTACTGACATAGATTTTGCCGACGTCGCGGCAGGAAGTAACATCGACAGTTAAATCGTAACCCTTAAACTCGAACGGCTGGAGGTAATCGGGATTAACGGTGCGGAATGAATACTCATCGCTGAGGACTATAAGCTTGGCATAGCGGGGCCCCTTGACGGTTCTGATGACATAGACATGGCCCACGATACAGGGCGCAAGACCGCGATAATCTTTGGACAAATCGGCTTCCATCACGGAGTCAAAGCCAACCAGCCCGGCATCGTAAAAACCATTCTGATGTTTACGGGTGCTATAATATTTGTTAAACCTAAGGACGCCCCCGCTCTTCACCAAAGTGATATCATTAACGTGTTTAGCAATAATACCATCGGATAAACGCAGACCTCAGACGATAGTATTATCGTGTTTC
>DAOWIP010000527.1 GCA_030640865.1 Sedimentisphaerales bacterium
GATTATGAGTTTATCTATTTTGAATCCGAAGTTTGACCAAAATTTTGTTGAGCAGTAAAAAATGAGTCGTTTATACACCCGGACAAAGATATTCCATTTTACGGACAAGCTGGACAGTCTGCCGGCGGCTTCGGACAGGATAGCTCCTCCGGTGCACATACGGATTAAGCCGACCAATAAGTGTAACCATAATTGTCGTTACTGCGCCTATCGCGCGGACAACCTGCAATTGGGCAAGGATATGTCCGGTCAGGATGAGATTCCCTGCTGGAAGATGAACGAGATCATAGACGATATGGTCCGAATGGGCATACAGGCGGTTACGTTCAGCGGCGGCGGAGAGCCTTTTTGTTACCCTCATTTGACGGAGGCGATAGCGAGATTGTCTCAGACGTTCATCCATTTCGCGGCCCTTACCAACGGCTCGCTACTGGAAGGAAAGGTAGCGGAGATATTCGCCCATTACGGCACTTGGCTGCGTGTCTCCATCGACGGCTGGGACGACGAGAGCTACAGCGATTATCGCCACGTTCGCAACGGTGAGTTCGAGCGGGTGATGAGCAATATGGTAAATTTCAAGAAGCTCGGCGGCGTGTGTTACCTTGGGGTAAGCCTCATCGTCGATGAGACAAACGCAGGGCATGTATATGAATTAATTCAGAGAGTGAAAGATACCGGTGCCGACAGCATCAAGGTGTCAGCGTGCATAGTAGATAACAACGGCGAGAAAAATAACCAGTATCACCGGCCGTTTTTCGATAATGTAAAACAACAGTTGCAAAGGGCATGTGATGAACTTGCCGGAGAGACATTCGAGATATACGATGCTTACCACAAGCTTGAGGAAAAATTCACCAAGGATTACGCGTGGTGTCCATATCTGCAGATACTACCCGTCATCGGTGCGGACCTGAACGTGTATTCC
Source organism: Sedimentisphaerales bacterium (assembly GCA_030640865.1). Taxonomy (GTDB): domain Bacteria; phylum Planctomycetota; class Phycisphaerae; order Sedimentisphaerales; family SM23-30; genus DAOVXR01. Next base: position 926 of record DAOWIP010000527.1, read on the forward strand.
TGCCAGGACAAGGCCTACAATCTGGATGAGGGGCTGATCGGTTCAATCAAACAGCGGCGATTCATAGATTTCTGGTTCGACGACAAAAATAAATTTTTCCGTATTAATCCGTCTCGGCACTGTCGGCACCATTGTGTAGCCAACGAGAAAAACAAAATGGTACTGGAATACCTCCAGGCCGAAAAAGACCACTTAAACTTCGTATGATATTTGAAACGGCCCAAAAACCAGGGATATTTGTTTTATGATTACCCTAGCGGAATATTATAGCAGAAATCAATTTAACCCGACTACTTTTGACATATTATCGGAAGAAAAACTCCAGATACATCGTCAAAAACGGGATAACCTTTATTTAAACAAACTATCGATTCCCAATCTTGTATGGCGCGGCGTGAGGGTTCTGGAAGTGGGTTGCAGCAGTGGGGAGAACTCACTGTTATATGCCCAAATGGGTGCGAAACTAACCTTTATCGAACCACTGGCAAATTCCATCGAAAAACTAAAAAGTCTTTTCCGACATTACAACATCGAGCAGGCAGTTGAGAAAATTCACCTCGATACCATAGAAAATGTACCATTGGAAGAAAATTACGACATTATTGTGGCGGAAGGTTTTCTAAACGCCCTCGAACAACGGAGCCGGATTATTCGAAGCCTTTATCAGGCTCTGGCTGAGGATGGATTATTGATCATTTCCACAATTGACAGAGTAGGGGCCTTCCTGGAATATACTAAAGCCGCCTTGGCACAGTTGTTCTGCCGGAAAGAAACCATTGAAGAGCAGGATCGGCAAGTTGAGGCGATTAAACCGTTTTTCGAAGATGATTTTGAGCGGATTCCTCATTCCCGCGATTTTTCCCTCTGGGCGAAAGACGTTTTGCTCAGTCCGATTATGACGACGGAGCCTTTCTATGATTTCGATGAGATGGTCAAAGACCTTTCCGAGCTTCAGCCCAAATATTATTCCAGTTGGCCTGCCTATCGGCCGGTGAACGATCTTACCTGGCACAAGTATATACCGAACGAACAAAAAGAATTACAAAAGATTGTCCGGGGATATTATTTTAAAAGGCCCTCGTTTCTCTTTGGCCGAGTACAGGAAGAAACCCACGCTCTGCGATACTTATTGGAAAATCAGGATGGGCGGCTTATCTCTCACTTGAAATCAATTATGGCCGCCACAAGAAAAGAACTGCACGAATCGCAGTCGGGAAGCTCTCTTTTGGCGGTAGAGGACGCTCTGAAGGTTTGTCGTGGTGAAGTACATTCACTTATGGTAGAAATTTATGAGAATTTGAGACAACTACATCCCGACACCTATCGTCACAGTCCTTTACTCCGGCAGCATTGGGGGGTGCCCTGCCATTACATTGTATTTCGAAAATAAACCAGTAGATATAGAATGACAGTTAATACTGGAGTTTTGCAAAAGTTTTGTTAATAGAGACAGCAATGGTATTCACCCGCGAACAAATTATGGATCATTATAAAGCCGAGGCCGTCAGACACACTGATGCCGGCACCAGCACCATCCAGGACGTCCGCACACGCGACATCGAGATGCGGGCACTGTTCACTTATATCAAAGATGGTTATCGAATTCTTGAGGTCGGCTGCGGCAATGGGTTCGTCGCGAGGGCAATCGTGGAACAATTTCAGGTTGAATTGTATGCCATCGACTTTTCCGCCGACATGATTAACCTTGCTCAAAACCAGGGAATAAGCAACCCACGCGGCAAGGTTACTTTTGCCTGCGTCGATATCCTCAAACTCGACACAAAACATACTTACGATCTCATCTTTACCGAACGGTGCCTCCAGAACCTCTGTTCCTGGGAGGATCAGAAAAAGGCCCTTGCCAATATTGCCGCTGCCCTCAAACCCGGCGGCTGCTTCGTCATGCTCGAATCGTTCTGGTCCGGCCTTAACAATCTCAACCAGGCCCGACACGAACTCGACCTGCCCGAAATCCCGCCACCCTGGCACAATCTCTTATTTGACGAAGAACAAACCATCGAATACCTTACTTCGCTGAACTGTGATTACCTGGACCAGAACTGTCTGCTTAGCGGTTATTATTTCGGCTCCCGTGTTATCCTGCCGACTATTTATCCGAAAGAAAAGAATGTAACGTCAAAATCGATCCTGAACGATTATTTCTGTCATTTTCCGCCTTATGGAGATTTTTGCCCAATGAAAATCCTCCGCTTTCAAAAAAATAAATAATATGAACAAACACCTCTATGCCAAAAATCCAAAACACTACGAGAAACTGGTGGATGATCTCTACCAACAACACCCGGAGATTACTCTTCCTCCGGAGTACGCCTATTTTACCCGCGATAATCTCCTTCAGTTTATGATTCGGCTGGCCCGCTATAAGTTCGTGGCTCGCCAACTCCGCCCCCGCGACCATATACTCGAAATTGGTTGCGGCTCCGGGCTGGGCGCCCTCTTTCTCGCCCAGCACAGCAGCCGGGTTACCGCCATCGACGTAAAAACTCAGGAAATCGCCGAGGCCAATTCAATAAACCGCCGAAATAATGCAACCTTTGAAGTAGCGGATTTTTTTGAGTACGATCCCAAACTTGAATTTGATGTCATTGTAATGCTGGATGTCATCGAGCATATGGAAGAGAACCTCGGCCGCAAAATGATCCAGCGAACCACCCGCTTTCTCGCTGACGACGGTATGTTGATTGTCGGTACTCCCAGTTGTTATTCCGCCGAGTACCAAAGCCCACTCAGCCGGGCCGCTCATATCAAGCTATACGATCAGCAGGAACTAAGGGAGATGATGGAAACCTGGTACGGCCGTACCCTGGCTTTCTCTATGAACGATGAGATGGTCCACACCGGCTTTGCCAAACTCGCCTGGTACTATTTTGTCCTGGCCTTCATCCCCAAAAACGAATCATAAGCAATTGGTAACCGGCTATGACCTGTAAAATACCCTTTCTGGACCTTCGCATCACCGACAACTCGGAACGGCAGGAGCTGCTGACCGCCATTGATACCGTATTTCAACACGGTCGTTTCATCGTCGGTCCTGAAGTTGCGCAATTCGAGAATGAAATGGCTGCCCTGTGTAATCGGAAGTTCGCCGTGGGCGTCGATTCCGGTACCAGCGCACTTTTTCTCGCACTCAAGGCCATCGGCGCAGGCCCAGGCGATGAGGTCATCACTACCTCACTTTCCTGGATAGCTACCGCCAACGCCATCGCACTCACCGGCGCCAAACCCGTTTTTGCCGATATAAACGACGATCTCAACATCGACCCCGAAAGTGTCGCCCAACTGATTACTCCACGCACCCGCGTTATCCTACCCGTCCACTACACCGGCAAAATCTGCCCCATCGAGCCGTTACTACAGGTCGCCCATAAACATAATCTTGATGTGATTGAAGACGCATCGCAGGCCTTTGGTGCCCGTCATTGCGATTGTCCTGCCGGCTCTTTCGGCCGAATCGCCTGCTTCAGCATGAACCCAATGAAAATATTTGCCGCCTGCGGTGAGGCCGGCGTCATTGTAACGGACGAACCGGAAATTTATGATCGACTGCTGGCACTGCGGTATAACGGCACAGTCAACAAGGAAACCTGTCTCGAACCGAGTCTCAACGCCCGGCTCGACACTATCCAGGCCGCCGTCCTTCTGCGGCGTCTGCGTTATGTCGAGCAAATCGTTAATAAACGACGCCAAATTGCCTCCTGGTATAATGATTTACTCGCCGGCCTGGTCCGTACCCCCGTCGAGAGGGACAACGATTACGATGTCTATTATACTTATACCATCCAGGCCGACCGCCGAGACGAACTCAAACAATTCCTCGAATCGCGGGGCGTCGAAACCAAAATACAACACCCTATTTTAATGCCCGACCAGCCGGCCTATCGCCACAAAACCCGCGGTGTTTTCCCCAACGCACAAAAACTCATCAAGCGAATCCTGAGTATTCCCGCCCACGAAAAGCTCACTCGCACAGATGTCGAGCATGTCGCTGATTGCTTCCGACGCTTTTATCAATAAGAATGACAGTCTCCTGTCCCCAATATATTTACTTATGGGTATCTCTAAAAATTAACGATATTTCGTAAGCGTTCGGGGAAGTACCCTGTGGATTTTGGCTTGAGGCAGGTGGGGTTGGATAGGTTTATTGCTTGGCGGATCGGACTCTGCGGCAGGGCCTGTTCAAAAGGAATCTCATCCAGCCAGTTTTTGAAATCGTTCAATATCGGAACCGATTTCTTCTGACGCACAGCTTTTTTCTGCTCAGCAGACAAACCCTTGATCTCTTTTTCCACGTCATACAGCAGTTTAATCCAGGCAATGGCAGTGTGGCTTAACTGGGGCGCATTTTTGCGAGCATCATAAAACTTACGCCGTGCATGAGCCCAACTCAACAACTCAATTACATTTCTAACAGGA
>DAOWIP010000260.1 GCA_030640865.1 Sedimentisphaerales bacterium
AGGAAAAATACCAGAAGTTGATCGCTACTGCGGAGCAGGCCGTGAAAAATATTCATCCTGGTCGGCGGGTATTCATTGGTACTGGTTGTGCTCAGCCGGAGCAGCTTGTTCTGGCAATGGTGGAGCGAGCCGGTGAGTTGGCCGACACCGAAATTGTGCATCTTTTGACTTTGGGTGATGCCCCTTATGCGGTCAAGCAACTGGTGGACAATTTCCGGGTCAACAGTTTCTTTATTGCCGCGAATGTTCGCGATGTCATTCAGGCCGGATTTGGCGATTACTCTCCGATATTCCTTTCGGACATACCGAGATTATTTAGTTCCGGGCAACTGCCCCTTGATGTAGCTCTTATACAGGTCAGTCCGCCGGACGAACGGGGAATGTGCAGTTTGGGAATTTCCGTTGATATCGTCAAGAGTGCGGCCGAAAATGCCGGCCTGGTCATTGCCGAAGTCAATCCTCAGATGCCGCGTACTTTGGGCGATAGCTTTTTGCATGTTAATGACATCGATATTCTCGTACCGGTGGATCGACCTTTGTTTGAGGTCCAGCCTGCCAAGCCTAATGAAGTTACGCGGCAGATAGGTCAGCACATCGCGGCTTTGGTGGAGGACGGATCGACTGTGGAGTTGGGTATCGGCCGTATCCCTCAGTCTGTCCTGGAATTTCTTGGTGACAAGCACGACTTGGGCATCCACACGGAAATGTTCACTGACAGAATTATTGACATGATTGAGAACGGAGTAATTACTGGTAGCCGAAAAACTGTCGATCAGAACAAGGTCGTCGCCAGTTTTTGTATGGGCACAAAAAAGCTTTATGACTACATTGACAATAATCCTGTCTTTTCTTTTCGGCCGACCGAGTTCGTCAACGACCCCTTTGTCATTGGCAGACAGTACAAAATGGTGGCCATTAATGTAGCTCTTGAGATTGATCTTACCGGACAGGTTTGTTCCGACTCACTGGGTACCAGGTTTTTCTCTGGAATCGGTGGCCAGGTCGATTTCAACCGTGGTGCCGCTCGTAGTGAGGGTGGCAAGGCAATCATCGGCTTGCCCAGCACCGCTCAAAATGGTTCTGTCTCTCGTATTGTTTCCATGCTTACACCTGGCGCCGGTGTTGTAACTACTCGTGGCGACGTCCACTATATTGTTACTGAGTATGGCGTGGCATATTTGCACGGCAAGAGTGTCCAGGAGCGGGCTTTGGCTCTTATTAGTGTTGCCCACCCCAAATTCAGAGCGCAGCTTTTGGAGGAGGCCATTGAGGCAAAATTCGTAAGGCAGGAGTTAAGGGAGGTTGAAGGAAAGATTCAGGTCGGTCCTCAGGAACTTACTACTTATATGTTACTTGATGACGGTACTATGGTTACTTTTCGGCCGATTCATCCTACAGACATCTCTCGTATGAAGGATTTGTTCTATGACCTTTCTCAGCAGACCGTGTATTACCGTTTTATGAAAGAGATGAGTCATATTCCTTATAAGCAGATTCAGGACTTTGTTTATGTTGATCATCGTAACGAGGTAGCCATTGTTGGTACTCTTCCCGAAGCGTACGGTGAGGACATCATTGCCATTGGCCGTTACTATCTCGACCCGAAAACCAACCGGGCGGAGGTGGCTTTTATTGTGCGTGATCAGTGGCAGAACCGCCGTATCGGCACCTTCCTGTTAAAGTATCTGATTAATATTGCCCGTCGTCATGGAATTAGTGGCTTTACTGCTGAGGTACTCAGGGAGAACAAGGCTATGCAGGCTGTCTTTCACAAGGCTCCCTGTAGCGTCCGGAGTCAGTTGAGCGAAGGCGTGTACAGCTTTGAACTCATCTTCGATTAGTAGGGCGGGCCTGGACGCCGCGTTTATTAGCTGATGACACTGATTACGAAAAGAGAAGAAATGTAGAAAAGATGAACATCGAATCCCGATTTGTCGGGAAACGTTCAACATTCAACATCGAATAAGTTACAACTATGGATACATATTTGAAACGTCGTGATTTTCTCAAGTCAATTGGTACGAGTGCCGCGGCTATTACTATCTCAGGATGTATGGGACAGAAAACATTATCGCCTGAAAGCGCCGGCTCCTTAGAAGTGCCCTCCTATCTAACAGGTTACGAAGAACTGTATCGCAAAGACCCGCGACAGAGTGCCCTGAAATGGTTTGAAGAGGCGAAATTCGGATTGTTCATGCACTACGGCCTATACAGTCTTCATGGTCGTGGGGAATGGGTGATGTTTCATGAAAAAATCCCCGTGGCTCAATATGAAAAACTACAAAACGATTTCAAGGCGGACCGGTTCGATGCCGATTTTATAACCGATATGGCACTGAACGCCAAAATGAAATATATCAATATAACCAGCCGGCATCATGACGGGTTCTGTTTGTTCGAGACAAAAACAAGTGATTACAATAGTGTCAACAGCCCGGCCAAAAGAGACCTGGTCGCTGAATTGGCACAACAATGTCAAAAAAAGAAATTAGGACTTTTCCTTTATTATTCCTACGGGGCCGACTGGCGGCATCCATACTACTATTCCCGTGAATTCAATAGGGTCGCACAGCCGGCTTATCCGAAACCGGACCCAACCTATAAATGGCAAAAAGACGAAGATTTCCAAAAGTACATAAACTATGCCCACGAACAAATTCGGGAACTGTTGACCAATTACGGGCCTATCGCAGGGATATGGTTCGATCCCATAGTAGGATATTACGGTCGGCCGGATTTGTTTCCCATACATAAAACCTATGCCCTGGTGCGACAACTCCAGGGCCAAACCCTGATCAGTTTCAAACAAGGAGCAACCGGGACAGAAGACTTCGCAGCTCCGGAACGCAGTGGACATTCGCTTGCAAAGAGTATCCAAAAACGGTTTGGTGAGACAACTGCGAAAATCGCTGTTCACGCATGGGAACAAAACAAAAACAAACACAACGAAATATGTGATACGCTTCAGCACAGAGCGTGGGGCTACAAAAAAGACGCCGAACATCGAAATACCAACGAAGTAATGAAAATGCTGGCGTCCGCCCTGAAAAATAATTGTAACCTGTTGCTGAATACGGGCCCTCTGGCGGACGGCTCTATCTATCCAGCGGATGTGGAAACGCTGCGAGAAGTGGGCCGACGAATCCGAAAAAACGGTTGGCCAGGCTGATATATGTTTTTCCATCCACTTTCGTCCCGATTTTATCGGGACTATAGTGGCTGCCACCCGTCGCTTGAGTTATGCCGGAACGTTGCAGCACCTCAATGCCATGATGCCATATTTGTGGCTGTATGCAGGTACCAGGCATGCAACCATAGTTGCCAATTCCAGCTATTATTAATAATCTTATCAACATCAGTAACCAGGTCCTTAATATAGCCAATTTGCTCGCCATCGCACGCTTCACATGGCACGCTCGATTTGACGCCATAAAGATATACAAAACTAAATGCTATGGAGAAGAAAAGGAAAACCAGTACAACACTCATCGTACTGCTGCCGTAGTCGCTGATTTGCCAGAAAAGCCACGCAGGCCATCGATAAAAACATCTCCACTTTGCAAATATCCACTCGTTCCAGTTCTTTTTACGTCGATTGTATTTTCTTTCTTTATCTGTGCTTCAGTCTTGCAGAGTGTGGCTTTGCCCCACGCGATTTTCTCAAACTGACCAATATGTCACCCCTGCGCAGGCAGGGGTCCATTTCTGAGTTGAGTTTCTTTATTCAATATTTCTGGCTCTCATCCAAAAAAGTTGGCGATTTTATCAAGTGTAAATTTTA
>DAOWIP010000503.1 GCA_030640865.1 Sedimentisphaerales bacterium
GCAGTCGGAGTGAGAAACAATATCTTTCTTATGAACAGGCTTATGGCAGGCCGTTCGATGATATGATGCGGCGTGTGCCGTGCCTGGATCGCATAAACCAGCTTATCGGATTTGAACCGCGGACATCTCTGGAAAAAACCCTGAAGCTGATTATCGAAGACAAACGGAATCATCAACAGGGGGCAGTAGTTACCTGACAACGTCGTTTTCTGCATAGGGCCGTCGCGCCGAGCGCCAGCAGAACCACTGATGTGGGTTCGGGTGTCATTAGAAATAAATGGGGTTCCGTACAAACGAGTTCTTCGCCTTCTTCAGGCTCAAGGTAGCCGATGCCGACGATATGGCCGTTGTTACTTATGTCGAAAGCGGTTTCCAGATACGCCCAGCCCGAATCGCCGGACAACAGGGTATTCAGATCGATCATGCCATCGGCACTATCCCAGAGAAAAGCATGTTGCTGCCGCATATCGGTATAGGAATAGCCTACCGCTTGTCCGGAATTATTGAGGGCCATAGCCTTGCTTTCATTTATACCGCCAAGGGTACCTATATCGATTATTTGGCCGTCGTTTTCCCAGAGGACTGCATGAGAGTTGTTGTAATCCGAACCATCGGTCAATCGTGAATAGCCCACGATCTGTCCGTCGTTGTTTATGTCGTATGCTTCGCTACGGTTACCGCCGAGAGTGCCCAGGTCGGCCATCTGTCCATCTTGCCAATGGAAGGCATGCCAGTTGCCCTGGTCTGTGAACGATTCACCGACTATCTGCCCGGCATCGTTAATTCCCCGTGCGAAACTGCCATATCCGCCGAGTGTGCCAATGTCTGTCATTGTTCCATCGTCCCACAGGAAACCATGTCTGCCGGAATTGGTTGTTTCGGAGTAGCCCACGATCTGTCCGCTGTTGTTAACAGCGGTGGCCCAACTCTGCGCGGCACTGCCGGCAAGAGAACCCAAATCCGACATCGAGTCGTTTTCCCAGAGAAAAGCGTGTTCATTGCCGTCCGTGGTCTGTGAAAAGCCGACTATTTGGCCGAGATTATTGATATTGCAGGAGGAAGTAACGGCACCGCCCAGTGTACCGAGACTACTCATACCCAGGAGCTGATCCCACAGGAAGCCTTCGCGTTCATTATCGGCTGTGTAAGAACAGCCCACGACCTGATCAATATCATTGATTTTATGTAACCCGGGCCAATATACGCCGTCAGGACTCAGGTCATATATCTTGTGATTCGAAGGGCTTCCCTGCAAAGGAGCGATAATAGTAAAAAAAACACAAAACGCTGATATTATTGTTATCGGAACTCCAATTTGTAATTTCATTTTTCTTCATCCTCCCGGTGTTAAAAAACAAGACGCATAATAATCCTGTCGCCGCCTTAACTTTTATGAAATGCCCACGTTATGAAAATATACGATTCAGGAGCTTATTAGTCAAATTATGGTCATAGAATTTTTGTTGTCAGTTTCACCGATTAGTTGGTATTTTTTTGCTGGACCAGAACAGCCAATTGCTCTTGAATAATCTTCTTAATTCTGTAATCAAAGATACGGTCACAGGCATAAATCACTGTAATATAAGTACCTATGCCGATTGCCGCTAGGATAAATAAATTAACGTATGTTGTTTCATAGAAAAAACTTCGCTTAAATAAATATATCAAACCAAGCATAGCTCCTGTTGCCGCCACAGGTAGAGCGATTAGCTTAAGTATCTCCCCTGCACGGCAATGAATGATTTTTAGTCCAAGATAAATCCCAAACGGGTCCACCATTGCAATGACTAATGTGATTGCGACCGCCGTCCCTTTAATGCCCCAGGCAGACGTCATAGGATATATCAGGATGGCCAAAAGTGTTAATCGCAATACCTGAAGTTTGGTTGTAATTCCTGGTTTGCCGACTGCCCGAAAGAGTGTACCTCTCGTTGCCCCTGTCGAAACAATCAAACTGCGCAGGGCCAATATTTGCATCACGGGTATGATAGGTTCCCATTTTTCATTTAGAAACAACATGACAAAATCAGGCGTCAGGATGATTATAAGCCCAGATAATGGAACCGAGAGGAATGCGCTAATCTGCAGGATTTTTAAATAGGCGTTTTTGAGTCGTGGTATGTCGTCCTGTATTTTGGATAGGGCCGGAAATGTAACCTGAGAAATAACATGGGCGATCTCGGTGGTCGGGGTATTGGAAAGCTTATAGGCCATTTGATATAGTGCCAATGCGGAGATGCCCAGATAGCCCCAGACAAAGAAATCATCGCCTTGGGTCATAATAAAGCCTATGATTGACCCTCCGGATATCCATTTGCCAAAACGCCATAATTCCCGTGCTTTGTCGAAATCAAGGCGGATTCGCGGTCGGTGGGGGTGAAAAACGTAGCTCAAAAGGAGGCGAGCCAATTCTCCCGCCAATTTGCCGATTACCAATGCCCAAACAGTCCGGTAAACCAATACAACAAATATTGTTACCGCTACATTCGATAAGTTAGCGATGATTTGTAATGCGAATTGCCGATTGAATTCCAATTCTTTCTGAAAATAAATTATGCCGATATTGCTTAACGCGGTAAGAAGAAACGATATTCCGAGCACGCGAATGATGGAAATAGCAAGAAAAACCTTCTCCGGTGGCACCTTAAATATGGGCAACTCAGCAAAAGAAGCAGCCCAATATAGTACCGCGTAAAGTATTACAGCCCGAAAAAGCCCTATTGTCCAGGCGGTATCGAGGTGGGCCTGTACATCATCCTTTTTTTGGATCAAAGCTGCTTGAAATCCCGTTTGCGAAAAGGTGTTCAGTGCCTGCATCATCAACATCCCCACTCCCAACAATCCTATGTCGGCAAGGGCAAGGATGTTTGCCAGAATTATATACCTTACAAAAGACAAAATCTGGGTGAAAATTCGCAACGCGAATACCCAGAAACCTCCACGGACAGTTCGATGAAAGAGATTTTTTCCCGATTTGTCCGGGGGTGCTCCCGGTTTATTAGCCTGTTTATGCACTGATGTTGGTGAGCCATGGCCTTTCATTCTAACTTATGATAACATAACGAATTATTTTATAAAAGCACTAATTTGATGCAACCTTTGGGATGATATTAGACTTTTGACGCAGGCGTCAAGATAGATAAAATTGAATAATGAGATGACGACTCAAAACGCCTGTATTGACATAACTTTATATATGCCAATAAGATAGAACAATAACAACACAAAATTGATATATATGTAGGTTTTCGGGATAAAATTTTCATTTTTTTATTGACAACGTGCTTTATTGTGATACAATCTTAAATGGAGTAGGTAGGTGATGGACGAGTAAGTGTCTGTGATAGTTTTATATTTTGCTATTATATTTGTTTTTTATTCATACCTTAATATCACACCTTTTTAGCCTACCTGATATTGCAGTGAGGAAGCTCCGTATATCCTTATCGATGTGGGACAGCTTGTAATAGCTGGAACGTGAGTTTATCGGACTGTGAACAAACTGATTAAATGGCCCGGCAAGAGATTTCCGTGTGGGAATCTGACCGCCATAATAAAATAGTTTTATATCGGCTGTTAATTTACTCCGGGTCTTGGTTGTAGGTCTTATTTTATGGAGGACCAAGCTATGAGACGTACAAAAGGTTTTACATTAGTGGAATTGTTGGTTGTAATCGGGATTATCGCCCTGCTGGTCTCGATTCTGATGCCGGCCCTGGGCCGTGCCCGCGAACTGGCCAAGCGTATTCAGTGCGCAAGCCAGCTCAACGGCATCGGTAAGGCCGTCGCGATGTACCAAAACGAGTACCACGATCAGAATCCCGGACTTTGGAGACTGAACCCGGGTGTGGACAAGACCGTCTGGGGCTTCGGTGGTGCTGGTGGCACTAACACTATGTACAACTCTCCTGGTGGGACTAATCTTACCTATTGGTGTGACACAACTATGCGGCCTAATATGATTAATAATCGAACGGTCGGACAATGCCTTTACCTGTTGGTCAAGCATGAGGATGTCGATGTCAAGATGTTCGTCTGCCCCAGCGCCGACGATATCCCGATGACGTTGGACGATGCCATTGATTACGCACCACAAAGTGATGTTGAAAATTGGGAGGATCTGCATGATTTTCAATCCTGCTCCAATTTGAGCTACTCCTACAATGATCCATGGAACCGCATACTCGATTCGTCTGCTTCTGCCTCCCAGGTTCTTATGGCTGACAAGAGTCCCGCTTTTAGCGATTGGGATGATAGCGCTCATAGAGGGTTTATCTCTAACGTTGATTCCGGCGGAAGGCCAAAGACTGGTGATGATGAACACGTTGGGACTAAGATCTTTGGTGGTACATGGGATGATTCCCCCCGAGCTGACGCTCCGGGCGAAGTTAATCTCCAGCACGGTAACTCTAAAAATCATGCTACCGAGTGTCAGAATGTGTTATTTGCTGATACGCACGTGAAGAAGTACGCAACCCCCTGCGTGGGCGTGAATGAAGATAACATTTTTACTTACTCTTCCCAGGACATGAGTTCACTGAGTGATCCTTATGCCATATACATGATTGGAAGATGGGGCAAAGGTGGTTCTGCTCAAGGCGAAATGTATGATGCTGCTCTTTCCTCGGCTAGCGATAGAGACAGTTACCTCGGTAATTAATTCTCGAATGTTGTTTGTTTCTGTATAGCTGCAACATATCAGGAAATAAAATGAGAGACGGGATGGTCTTGGCAAAGGTCATCCCGTTGCTTTTTTTAGAGCCTCTGAATCGGAAGTTTCTACGTGCAATGCGTATAATATTATCCACGAAAAATAGAACCTTTTTGATATGTGTGTCTTTGCTTGGGATGTCGGCTCTGGCAAGTTGGATTTTGTACCAATGCTTCGCTTTTTCCCTTATCACAGATATATA
>DAOWIP010000599.1 GCA_030640865.1 Sedimentisphaerales bacterium
GATCAAGGTTACCCAATACAACCAATATCAGCTTCGAATATATTGAAGGTGAAGCGATTCTGCTGATGCTGGACCGGCTCGGTATTGCCGCGTCGAGCGGTTCCGCCTGTACCAGCGGCTCTCTGGAGCCGTCGCATGTATTGAGGGCAATGGGTGTGCCATTTACGGCGGTGCATGGCTCGATTCGTTTCAGTTTGAGCCGTTACAACACCGATGAGGAAATCGATTATGTTATACACGAACTTCCGGGTATGGTTGAACGGCTCAGGGAAATATCACCTTTTACCAAAACAGCGAGAAGGAATACGCTATGAGGATAATTAAAACATCGATTTTTAGTGTCGGCGCGATTGACTGGGATGCCAGGCTTTTTGACAGGCTCATTCCATTGCCTGACGGGACAAGCTATAACGCCTACCTGATAAAAGGCAGTGAAAAAATCGCCTTACTCGACACGGTCGATCCGACTAAAACCCGGGTACTGCTGCACAATCTGTCAACACTGGGGATCGATAAGATTGATTACGTTATTGCTCATCATGGCGAACAGGACCATTCCGGCAGTTTACCTGATGTCCTGGCAAAATATCCGATGGCAAAGGTTGTTACCAATCCCAAATGTAAGGGAATGCTGATAGATTTGCTCGACATTGAGGACGATAAGTTTGTTACCGTTGAAGATGGCGAAACGCTCTCTCTCGGTAATAAGACTTTGCAATTTATTTATCTGCCCTGGGTTCATTGGCCGGAAACGATGGGGACGTATCTTGTGGAAGATAAAATACTCTTTCCGTGCGACTTCTTTGGCTCCCATTTGGCCACGAGTAGTGTATTTGTTGACGACGAGGCTTCGGTCTATGAACCAGCCAAGCGGTATTTCGCTGAGATTATGATGCCGTTCAGGAAACAGGTCAACAGTAACCTGGAAAAACTCTCCGGCCTCGAAATTGACATTATCGCACCCAGCCATGGTCCGGTCCACAATCAGCCGAAGTTTATCATTGATGCCTATAAAGACTGGTCTTCCGATACCGTCAAAAACGAAGTTGTCCTGCCTTATGTTTCGATGCACGGCAGCACAGCCGCGATGGTGGAATATTTTGTCGATGCCTTGATAAAAAGGAATATCGCGGTAAGACAGTTTGAGCTATCGACTGTCGATATCGGCAAGCTGGCGATGGCGCTGGTCGATGCGGCGACGGTGGTTATCGGCTCGCCAACCGTACTGATCGGAGCTCATCCGTTGGCGGCTTACGCAGCCTTCCTTGCCAATGCTCTCAGACCCAAGGCCAGATTCGCCTCCATTATAGGTTCTTACGGCTGGGGCAGCAAGATGGTCGAGCAGTTGGCAGGTATGATGCCCAATCTTAAAGTGGAGATTCTTGATCCGGTGCTGATAAAAGGCTTTCCCAAAGATGATGGCTTTGCCGCATTGGACAGGCTGGCTGACGACGTATTGGCAAAACATAAAGAAATCGGAATTGTAAATTGAAACTCCCATAATCGTTCACGCTTTTTACAGGTTGCTTGCTTTAGCCCCTTCTATGGCTTTAGAGTAAATGGCGGGCACGGCCCACCCTACTTGATAAAAAATTCGGAAACTTTAATTGCGAAAGGGTTTAACTATGGCTAAAAAACTGGAAATCTACAAATGTATGATATGTGGAAATATTGTGGAGGTACTGCATGGCGGCGCCGGTGAGCTTGTATGTTGCGGACAGCCGATGGAGCGTCAGGACGAAAATACAGTCGATGCGGCCAAGGAAAAACATGTGCCGGTAATCGAAAAAATCGACGGCGGCTTTAAGGTTAAGGTCGGCAGCGCAGCTCATCCGATGGAAGAGAAGCATTATATCGAATGGATCGAACTACTTGCAGACGGTAAGGCGTATCGGCAATTTCTGAACCCCGGCGATGTGCCCGAAGCCGTTTTTAATGTGTCCGCCGCCTCCGTTAGCGCTCGTGAGTATTGTAACTTACACGGATTATGGAAAGCATAATATACCTATTAGATATTAACTGCTGATTATACACTAAGTTTAAGGAGGTGGCATAGCCACTTTTTCTGTTCTGCATGGATGGCAAACCACGCTCCCGCTGGTCGCTGTCTGAAATGGTAGAATCGCGAGACGGGAACAAATTTTTAACATAGGAGAAACAATTATGTGCGAACAATCAAACAGAATGCCTATGATTGGTGAAAAGGCCCCGTCATTCGAGGCCGAAACAACTCAGGGACCAATCAACTTCCCGGAAGATTTCAAGGGTAAGTGGGTGGTTTTCTTCTCACACCCGGCTGATTTTACGCCGGTTTGTACGACAGAATTTATGACCTTCGCGAGTATGCAAAAAGAATTCAAGGCGTTGAATACGGAACTGCTCGGTTTGTCCATCGACAGTACCTTCAGCCATATCGCCTGGTTGAGAACGATAAAAGAAAAAATCCAATACAAGGGTATGAAAGATGTCGAAGTTTTATTTCCGGTGATAAGTGATCTGACAATGGAAGTTTCCAAAAAGTTCGGTATGTTGCAGCCGGCTGCCAGCACTACACAGGCTGTCCGGGCTGTCTTTATTATCGATCCGAAAGCTATCGTTCGTGCCATTTTGTATTACCCGTTGAGCAACGGCAGAAATATGGACGAGGTCAAGAGAATGGTGCTCGCAATGCAGCATTCGGACGAGCATCAAGTCGCCACGCCAGCCAATTGGAACCCGGGTGATGATGTAATCATTCCTCCTCCCGGCTCCTGCGGCAGCGCCAAGGAAAGAGTCGATAAGGCTGGAGATGATTATGAGTGTCTGGACTGGTTTCTTTGCCTGAAAAAATGTCCTCATGGGAAATAGCTGTTTATAAGAACAAATTTAACAGGGGAAAAACTATGATTACTCCGAAAATTGAAAAAGCCTTTAATGAACAGTTGAACGCGGAGCTTTATTCGGCTTATTTGTACTATTCAATGGCCGCTTATTTTGAGTCAATTAATCTAACTGGTTTTGCCAACTGGATGATGATTCAGTTTCAGGAAGAGCAGTTCCACGCAAGCAAAATTTACCGCTATATAAATGAGCGAGGCGGCAGGGTACTCTTGACGGCTATAGAATCGCCGCCGACCGAATGGGATTCGCCGCTGGCTGCTTTCGAGGCGACACTGGCCCACGAGCAAAAGGTGACCGGCTTGATTAACACCTTGGCGGATATGGCTCTGGAACAAAAAGACCACGCCTCAATGTCTTTTTTGCAATGGTTTGTCAGCGAACAAGTGGAAGAAGAGAACAGTGTTGGTACGGTGTTAGGCCACCTGAAACTCATCAAAGAAAGCCCCCAGACGTTATTTATGCTCGAC
>DAOWIP010000159.1 GCA_030640865.1 Sedimentisphaerales bacterium
ACGAATGAACGCAAATTAACACGAATAAAGAGAAGAGAAAAACAGAAGAAAGAATTGAACAGAAGGTAGCGAAGAGCACCTCTCTGAAATACAGAAAGGTGGCACCCAAAATCACATTTTACAGGGCGGGCACCCGGCGGATTTCGAAACAACCCCAACGTACCTTATTCTTCAATAGAAGGCATTAAAATTTTTACCAACTTTTTCCTCAGAAGGATATCTCGTTCTTCAAAGAACTCAAGAAAGTTGCTAAGGCTCAAATCTGTATCAGGTATATAATTCCTTCGTAAATAATCACTCCTCTCGTCTTCAGTTGGATATGTTTCGAGTAGCCACTCATTGAATTCTTTTCCCGATTTTTCCTGATTTGGAAGGCCCTCCAATAGCTGCAAGTTCGCTAATGAATTCCGTTTGGCAATATAATTGTACACTTCATCGTCTGCGATCCCGCGATTGATCAACCTTTTGGGAGTAAAGATACTTCGAGGGAATATATGATCAATATGAAATTTATTTCTGAAATCCAATGTGGGGTATAATAATGCTAAAATTGGAAATGTGTACTTCTGTCCCCACTTATAGTCTAAAAGGCTGTCAATTTCTTCATCTGTAAAAGTTATTGACTTTGTGGTCCCTCTTAGCTTTTCAACAATCTTATCAAATGGGAAACCGTTATTACTTTCTGCTATAACCTGCCTTACAGGCCTTAATACGTTATCGGGCTGGCCACCAAATGCCCTTTTGAGAAGTGATATGGTAAGCCATCTGAATATTTCATTTCTATCTTCTTTATGTCTGATGGAAAGCACGTAATTTGTAGGATTGTCGATTTTATTTAAATAATAAGCAATTGGAATAACAGCATTGTTTGATGTCAGTGTATCCCTATTATATCCGAATGAAGACAGAAGTAAGACTGATGATCGAATTGACTCTGAAATATTATCCCAGTTTTTTTCTATTGTGGTCATATTCTGAGAATTGAAATTATCTACTTTAAAAGTAATGTCTGAAAAATCAGATAATACAAGACATGATTTCAGGGTGAAATCTTTATCAAAGTTAAAACCACCTCCGATTTGATTTATTTCATCAACTAAGTTGTGTATCTCTTCTCTGGCATCTTTTTTCTGCCACTGTGCAGTAGCAATCGAAAGGAGAAGATCGGAATAGTTCAACTCTGTACCACCACTGTTCACTCGTATAAAAATATTCAGCACTTTATCAAGGCTCTCATCTTTTTCCAGAAAGTAATTAACAACCTCAGACTTGTGAAGTAGATCGTATAATTTAAACAATGTTCGGTTAGCAAATTTCGCCTGTTTCTTGTTCTCGATAGTACTTAAACCGTTGTCTATAAGAAAATCGTTAACATCGGAAGGCTCCTTGAAATCTAAAGCTTGCCCAACCCTAAACCAGAATGCATTATTCTCTTTAATGTTATTATTTTCACAACAACTTCTTTCAACAAACCGAAAATCATACTCCATGCCAACTGGATCCTCTGGGGAGGCCAGCAAGTCCAAAACAAGAACTTTCTCAGGGTATGCCTCAGGGTTATTCCATCTTTTTCTTGGTAGTTTATATGCGACGCTTCCTTTAAGTCCCAAATACAATGCGGTCAATCTCTGCTGTCCATCCAATACTGCAGTTATGTCTCCCTCTCCTGAAATATCTGCCTTAGGATTATGTTTAGACTTGTTTTCATGGTAGTTTCTTATGAACTCATAGAACTGGAATTTTTTAGAGTTTTCTTTTTCCACTTTCCAAAAAAGGAAGGATCCTATTGGATATCCTCTCATTAGTGAATCGAACAGTTTTGTTATTTGATCATCTTCCCATATAAATTCTCTTTGTATAGCTGGAAGTAGATATTTTTTCCGATATATATTTCCAACAGCTTCTTTTATTGTTATTGGTCTTTCAAATGACATATATTCTCCTTGTATTTGTTATTAAATGCATTTGAGAAATATCCTTCTTGCAAGTATCTGTTTCATTTAGCAAGCATAGCCCGGGCGAAGCGTAGGGCAAGTCATGTCCGCCGGGTGCCCGCTCTGTCTTTATAAAATTGGGCGCCACCTTTCCGCCGAAGGCGGAGAGGTGCTCTTGTACAGGCTTATGCTGTAGTCACGTAGGATGGGCTTTAGCCCATGCTGTCTTTTTCGGTGGCTGTTATTCCATCGTCGGTCGCCACACGGAGTGTGCCTCCCACTTTAGGGAAGAAAACCGCGTGGGGTAAGACCAAAAAAAGGATTTGACCCCTTTAATTAGAGTGGCGATAGATTTCCCAGCCAAGATAATTTTCCAGTGCCTCGGAAACAGCATAGGATTTTTCAGACAGATTGACAGCCACGTGATGTTCAAAGCCCATGCGGCAGATAAATTGCATTAGAACCTGCAAATTAGGTATCTCCATAACACCATAGCCGCCGAAAGTGTCAAGCTCGTCATCGGTGAACCTTCCCTGGCCGACATAACCGGTGATAACGCCCTCGGCGTCGTTGGTTGTGAGTCGGCAGAACGTGGCCGGCGACGGTTTGATTCTGCCGACTACCGTACCATAGGTATTTTCCTTTCCCATCGCACCAGCGATGATTTCCTGGTAATCCATCTTCATTTCTCTGAAAAAGGACCGAGGCAGATTACTGCAGTGGAAGCAGACGCATTTGTCCGGGTCATTCCGGTAATTATTATTCCAATCGAGCAGCGCGCTTGGCGAACCACTTGCCAATTGCATTATATACATACCAAGCAAACCAGTTATATCCACTTCGCACGCGCTGGGTTTGGCAAGCAATTCTCCCATCATGCTCATCTGTGTGCAGGAGCATATACCGTAATTTTCCTGGATACTGGTCCAGCACTGAATGGCTGTGCCGTCCAATTTCCATTCTTCCACCCAGCGGTCCACTACCGCGCCGAATTTTGCCAGTCGCAACAAAGCATCCTTCGGAACACCGTCCGTACTGGTATAATTCTGAATGTCGATAAGTTTTTCTTTGACGACAGACTCACTGTCTGTAAGCCTTTGGGCCTGACCGAGTATTTCTGAAAGGTCGATTGTCTCTACGGATATTCCGGAGAGTTCCAGAAGTTTTTCACTATAGCGAACCGTGTTAAAGGCGCCGGGACGGGCGCCGATAGCTCCAAAACGGGCGTTCCGCAGCCCCCTGACGATACGGCAGACAGAGGCAAAGTCAGTCAACTCCCGCCTGAATTCGTCTGAATTGACCGATATGGTATGTGATTTTGTCAGAGAATAGGCAATGCCGGCCTGGTTGAGATTGTTGCAAACACTGATCTTGCCGCAAAAGGAATCCCGACGGTGGCTTATACTCATCTTATCAGGCTCGTCCGGCTCGGCCTGGATCAGTATCGGTACGTTAAGGCCGGACGATTTGATGACCTCCAGTACCCCTTTTTCATCGCCGAAATTGGGGAGAGTTACAATAACACCGTCAATCTCGTGCGCATGGCGGGAAAAAAGGTCGGCACATTTTCTGGCGTCCGCGAGCGTTTCAACAGCACCGTATTTGGTGTCGTTTTCACCCAGAACCACCGTGTCATATCCGGCCCCTTTGAGAATATCCAATATTGCGCTACGCCCCTGCCTGACTAAAGAATCGGGGAAAAAACCGCGATTTGCCACAATTACCGCCATTGTCATTTCTTTTATTTCTTTCATATCGAGTGATCCTTTTCATTTCCGGCAGCGATTCATAGATATCATTCTGCCTCATAAGAACTTACGTATTATTACAACTTCAGAAAAATCCTTTTTTTAAACCTCAAACTTGATATTGTCCGATAATTAACATAAAGTAGTGTACCTGTAACAGTATGCTGATTACAAGGCAAAAATCAGGGATTTGGTATGGAAGCCAAAAATCTTAAAAACATGGAAGTTGACCCTGCTGAGCGGTTTGACGAAGTAACTGAGCAAATACAATCACTTATTGCCCAAAAGCAGTTGGATGCGGCAGAATACCTTGCCGGCGAGTTTGTCAAGGCAAGTGAGAATCAGGCGCAAAATCTTCTATTACAAGGGGTTATCCACTCTGTCCGCCGGGAGTTCGCTCAAGCGGCACAGGTTTTTCTGCAGGCCCGCGGGCTTCTTACGGAAGAAGAAGTTCCTTCATTTACTTCGATTTATTCCGGCGCCCTGGTCAATTGCCAATTATTACTGTCCCGCCGGCAGCAACCGGCCGTGGCTCAGGGCTATAGTTTCTATAAGTCCAACATCGCGGCCCTGCGGGAGATCGATCCTCAACTGGCCGGAGAAATTCAGGCAAGTCCCCTGCCTGTCGATTATGTGCTGATCGACTACTGGTCTGGATTGCATCTGTTTGTGGCGGCCCAGAAAGTGCTGTTGGTTATTGACGAAGAAATAAGAACGTCCCTCGATGAACAGGTCGATAAGATAAAACCTATTATGTTTCTGTCCATCGGTTCCGGTCAGGAATTGCGATACTGTCTCAACCATCCCTTTGATGGGATACATGGTATGTCGCGTGCCCATTATCTCGTCGAGAAGAACCTGCCGGAGCTTAGATCGCTGTTGTATTTAGACGATTTCAGTCAGGCACTGCGTCGGGAAGAACTTATTCTCTTCGGCGGATCAGGACGCATAGATCGAATTAAAGAAAAATTCAGCACCTTACGGTATGCGCCGCCCAAAATTACCGTGGGCCAGTTGCAGGATGAAGATAAATATATAAACATCATTAAACATGAGATTAATTCGCGTTTCAATAAAGCCGAAGTTAAAGAGTATTACGCAGGTTCACAATTCCGTCAGCGTCAGCGTCAGATCGCGGCGGGTAAGATATTGCCTCGTGTGGTATTTCACACCAGTCGGTGGACTACGTTTCTGAAGCACTGCGCGGCCGATTTCGAGAAGGTCTTTCGGCAGCTCGGTTGTGAAACCCGCTTTCTCATCGAAGAAAGTGATACGCAAAGCATTATACCTCCTCTGCACTGGAAGCTTTTACGGGATTTCAAACCCGATGTTGTTTTTCTGGTCAGTCATTCCCGCCCCACATTCCCATTTATGCCGAAGGAGCTTCCCTTTATCGGCTATATCCAGGATAAGTGCGGCCCGCTGCTGAAAAAAGCGGATATAACAAATGAATTTACGGGACAGGATTTGTTTGTGTGCCTGAGTCCGGAACATCAGCGTTGGCTCTCGGCGAAAAACGTACCGATGGAACAAACGTTTGTACTACCGGTGCCAAGCGATGAATCGATGTTTTTCCCCCTGCCGGAGGACCATCCACAGGCGGCGAGTTTTGCCATCGATACCAGTTTTGTCAAACACGGCACGGGATCCGTCGAAGTGGTATTCGAGGAGTTTCTGGGGGATTTGGCCAAGGTACTGAAAGAAAAAAATCTTAGAGAAAGACTAATCAAATTATTCCAGGAATTATATCGGATAACCTGCCTGAACCCGGACAAGTGCTATTATGAACCGGAAATGGAGCAGATTGCCCAATCGTTCCTGACATCGGCGGCAAAGGATGATTTACGTTATTTCCTAAAGCAGTGGGTCGCTAACTTTTTTTGCAAGGTATCGTCGGCAGCCTGGCGGTATCGGTTTCTACAGGGGCTGTCCGAAGCTGGGATACCGCTGGCCCTGTATGGAAATAACTGGTCGAAGAACAAATATCTCAAAGAGCATGCCCGCGGGCCGGTTGATCGGCTGACGTCGCTGAATTATGTTTATAACTTTACCCGGATAAATCTCAGCATCAATCAAGCCGCTACCATGACCACGCGGCTGGTTGAGTGTTCCCTTGCCGGCGGGTTTATTATGGCGGCCGACCACGATCAAGCCCGGGATTATCTACCAGCCCGGAATTATTATGAACAGGACAAGGAACTGGTGTTTTATTCTTCGCCGAAAGATTTGGTTGATCGCTGTCGCTATTACCTCGAACACGAAGATGAACGCCGTGATATCGCCCACAATATGCGGCAGCGTACCTTGCGTGAACGAACAGTCCGTGCCGCGGCCCAAACCACCCTTGAACACTGGCGCAAACTCTTAATGGAATATCTCTAAAAACCAAATTTCCCCACTCCGCGATTCTCCGCATCGCTCCGGTCGAAATAACCGTATAGTTGCAAAACTTGACGCCTGCGTCAAAAGTTCAGCTCGAGCGTGATGTCAAGCTGGATTCGTATATTTTAATGGTCGTTCGGCACTTTTGGCGAAGGTGTCAAACTTACGAAATACAGTAATATTTAGGGCTTGCTGAATAACTTATTTTTTGCATCCCGCTATCTACGGCGGCCCATCGCAGCAGTATTTCAAGCCGCCATCTGCATGTCCCAATGCCTGTTGCGATACCCGGCAGCAT
>DAOWIP010000593.1 GCA_030640865.1 Sedimentisphaerales bacterium
CACCCCGAAAAAGAGTATTTTTTCTCGGTCTTTCCCGGTCTAATGATTGCCAGTGAACGAATGATAAGACACGAAGATGACATAAAGTTGGCGTAGCTTAAATTGGTCTGCAAAGTATTATCTCATAAAAACTTACGACGACGTAAAAAAATAATCACGCACAAAAAACAAGAAAATGCAGGATAGTATTATAAAGGGCTGGTGGCAAGTGTTCGTAAAGCGGTTGGAAGATTGAAGGCAATACGAAAAGGAAAAACTTTTTCCAAAAAGTATTTTGACCGGATACTCAACGCCAGGGAAGACGACCCCTGGAACTATTTTAACGGGGATAATATTCCCAGCCGGGACAGTGTTGATTTAGCGGGTAAGCAGGGACTTTTAGGAGGATACCTGCCGGCTGTGAATTTCGGCTTTTATGACGCGAACAAGATGATGGTGTTCGAGGATTATGACAGGGATGAATTATGGTTGGCCCGTGCTGTTCCTTTGTCGTGGTTTGACGATGGCTTCGAGATAAGCAAGGCCCCGACTCGTTGGGGACAAATCAGTCTGACTGTCAGCCCCGGCGGACGTACCGCCCGACTCGAATTTCCGAATCCCGGAGCCGGCATAAAAATACATTTATATGCCCCGCGACTTACCTCGCTTTTAGTCAACGGAAAATTTGTTAAGTATTCCCGTAGCGGCGATTTTATTACGTGGTGATTTTTTCCCTCAGGCGATCATAAATATCACGGCAGCAGCAAAGCAGTCCTTCCAGTTCACTTAGCGGCAGCATACAGGCGGCATCGCTGAGTGCTTTGGCTGGTTCGGGGTGGGCTTCTATGAACAGGCCGTCTGCCCCCGCTGCCACTGCCGCCCGCGACAGAACAGCAGCCATCTCCGCTGATCCACCGGATGATGTTCCCTGTCCGCCGGGCTGCTGGGTGGAATGAGTCGCGTCAATAACCACCGGATAACCCAACTGCTGCATTTGCGGAATGGAACACATATCGCAGACCAGCCGATTATAGCCAAAACTGCTGCCACGTTCCATAAGGACAATCCGGTCATTACCCTGGGCAGTGATTTTATCCACAACATTTTTCATATCCCAGGGAGCCATAAACTGGGCCTTTTTCACCTGAACACATTTTTGGGTTCGCCCAGCCGCCTCCAGCAGATCGGTCTGACGCGAAAGAAAAGCGGGAATCTGGATAATATCGAGTACTTCAGCGCATATAGCTGCTTGTTCGGGCAGATGGACGTCTGAGACAACCGGTACGGAAAATTCAGTACGCACCTGTTGTAAAACGCGCAGTCCTTCCTGAATACCCGGCCCGCGAAAGCTGGAGCCGCTGGTACGGTTGGCCTTATCGAAACTGGCCTTGAAAATTAGTCCGATTCCCAGTTTGCCGCATAGCTTTTTGAGGTATTCGGCTATGGTAAAACACAACTCTTTGCTCTCGATGACACAGGGGCCGGCAATCAGAAAAAGCCCCACTCCACCTCCAACCGTAACCTGGTCAACATCCGTTGTACCGATAGTGATTGATTTCGTCATTTCTAATGGTTTCCTTATTTCTTTCCCTTTACTCTTTACTCTTTACTCTTTACCCTCTACCTTCCACTTTCCACCTATCGTAGCAGCCAGCGCCGCAGATGATAGAAGCGTACCGGCGGATGGTATCGGCTATGGCCGGGCGGCGGAGGCACCAGTACCTGGGCCGCGGCGGGGATAACCTCAATTTCCAACGGCAAAGAAGGCCCCGGATCACCGTCAATCTGCACCGGCACATCTGTTTCATTGCCTTTTCCGGAGCGGATTGATATTTTGCGGCACTTTCGGCGAAGGACCAATCTGCTTGCATCGGAGGTACCGATAATGGTCCGCAGCGAAAGAGATAATAACGCTAACTTACTGTCGCATTTATAGATACACAAATCCAACAGTCCGTCGCTGACATTCGCATCGGGTGAAATCCCCAGTCCGACGGCATACCGGGATATATTACTGACGAAGACCAGGGCAGGCTCATCGCAGAGCGGTTCTCCGTCGGCCTCCACCCGCAGATGAGGGAATTTGTGCTCCCAGAAGGTACGACAAATAGGCCAGATATAGCTCCGATGGCTGATATGGCCCGATCTTAGACTGTGTACTCGCCTGACCACCTCCGCGTCGAAACCGACCCCAACAATCACCATAAAATGCCGATCATTGGCCTGTCCGAGGTCCAATTGCCTGATTAAACCATCTTCAAAGGCGTTGAGGGTTGTTTTCCAGGAGCCGTCCAGTCCGAGTTCGCCTGCCATGAGATTCTCTGTGCCACAGGGGATAATCATGATAGGTATTCGCGTTCCGGCCAAGGCGTCCGCGACAGTGCGGACTGTACCATCTCCCCCTGCTGCCACGACCATCTCGGCCCCGGCCGCTGCCGCGTTGCGGGCGAGTTCGCCGGCATGCTCCAGAGAACGGGTCAGTTCCAAAACCACTCGATGATTACGCTCACGCAGATAATCACGCAAGTGCCGCACGCAGCCTATATCCACATTCGAGCCTGATTTGGGATTGA
>DAOWIP010000391.1 GCA_030640865.1 Sedimentisphaerales bacterium
ACACCGGTTTTCTCGAAGGGGTCGTTGACCTGGACGAAAACGGGTTTATCAAATGCGATCCGAAATATCTGCGGACCGGGATGCCGGGTGTGTTTGTCGCCGGCGATTGCCGTGTCGGGGCCGCGATGCAGTTGGCAACAGCCGTCGGTGACGGAGTGGCGGCAGCTTTATTTATGAAAGAACATCTGCGAGATCCCGGCTGGTGGACCATTGACAGAGAACCATCCTCAATCGCCTTCGCTTAGCCCCCGATGTAAAACATGTCCTCGCGTAGGCGGGGATCGTGGGGTTTCTTGTCGGGCGGGTGGCAGTCTTGTAGGGTGGGGTCTTACCCCACGCGGTTTTCTATTTTTGGTTGCGGCGGGTGGCAGCGTCTGATGTACGTCATCAAGCGATGGTATTAGTCTCGTAGGTGGGTGGCATGCTTTAGCGCAGCTTATGCAGAGCATAAACGAGCTTAAGCATGGCTGAACGCTTGCGTTAAATCAGTATTTATCAGTGTAAATCAGTGTCTATTATTTTTTATATTGTTGTTATCTACTATGAAAATCGCATACTTTGATTGTTTTTCCGGGGCGGCAGGTGATATGATTGTCGGCGCGTGTCTGGATGCTGGTGTCTCGCCGGATTATCTACGTGGCGAGTTGGCCCGGCTGGGCCTTGAGCAGGTCGAACTCAAGATTGAGAAAGTCAACAAAAACGGCATTGCCGCGATTTCATTTCAACCGATTATCAAAAACCATCATCATCACCACCATCATTATCATTCTGATTCTGACGCCCCCGGCCCCGGTCATTGCCGGGAACACAAACATCCCGCCCACCGTAATCTTCAGGTCATTATAGAAATCATCAACCGGGCCGGTTTTTCCGATAAAGTTACACAACAGGCGGTGAAAATATTCCAGCGTCTGGCCCGGGCCGAGGCAAAGGTACACGGCACGACCGAGGACCAGATACATTTTCACGAAGTGGGCGCCGACGACGCTATCATGGACATTGTCGGCTCATGCCTAACCCTTGAGGCATTGGGAGTTGAGAAGGTGTTTTGTTCGCGTCTGACCGTTGGCGGCGGTACAGTCCGGTGCGAACATGGCGTATTGCCTGTACCGGTTCCTGCAACCGTTGAATTGATAAAAGGTATTGAAATCACCCCTTCGGACGCTCAGGTGGAACTGCTTACCCCGACTGGCGCGGCAATACTGACCGGCCTGGCAGAGAGTTTCGGCGTTATGCCGCCTATGAAAATAACCGGGGGTGGTTACGGAGCCGGTCAGCGGGACATCGCCGAGTTTCCAAATGTCTTACGTTTGCTCGTCGGAGAAGCCGCCGAGTCCGGTCAGCAGACCAATGTTGACGAGGTATGTGTTCTGGAAGCCAATATTGACGACGCGACTGCGGAGTTGATGGGATACGTCAGTGAAAAGCTGCTGGAGGCGGGGGCGCTGGACGTGTATTGTACCGCTATCGTTATGAAGAAAAATCGGCCCGGTACCCTGATTACCGTGTTGTGCCGCCCGGCGGACGCTGTCGGGATGGAACAGATTATGTTCCGCGAAAGTACTACGTTCGGTATTCGCCGACATAGCTGCCGACGCAGCATATTGCCCCGTGATTATTGTACTGTTGACAGCCCTTACGGTAAAATCCGGATTAAACAGGGTTATTTTGACGGCAGTGTAATAACCGGTTCTGCAGAATTCGATGACTGCCGGAAGGCTGCTGAAAAACATAATGTTCCGGTCAGGCAGGTAATATCCGCTGCTATGGCAGCTTATAAGCGGGAAAAACCGTAATATGGGGTATTATGAAAGGATAAAATGCTTTCCATAGCAGTACAAATCATTCTGCTTACCGCTGATGTCGCGGAAAAAACCGAAAAAACTCCCTCGATATCCTCTTCGGTTCTTTGGGTTTTTGCGGTAGTTGTGCTGGCTTATTTTATGCTGCGGGTAACTATGCGTAAGGTGGCTCGCCGTCAGAAAAGTCAGCAGCGGCCTCTGCAGGAGCGGTTGGCACAGATGAGAAAGCCGGATGGGGTCTATGACCAGATGAACGAACTAATGGCTGCTCTGGCTGATCTTTCCCGTCAGATAAACGGACAAATCGACACAAGACTGGCTAAGTTGGACGTTATGCTCCGCCAGGCCGATCAGGTCATCTCGAGGTTGGAAAATTCAACTGGTTCGAGCCTCGATACTGCCCATACCAATGATTCCGCCTCAGTGGAGGAAGCCGCTGACTCCCCATTTAGTGCTGACTCCCCATTTAATAATGCCTCTGATTCTCTCAGGGAGATAGCCGACAAGATTCAGGCAGCCGATCCTGCTACAGACAATAGCAGATCATCTGACAAAATCGAGACTAAATTACCCGGTTCATCCAATATTTCACCAGTCCTGACCCCGGAAGCCAAACAGATCATCGCGATGGCTGATAAGGGCCTGAGCACCCTCACTATCTCCCAGGAGCTGAAGCGTCCGGTAGGCGAAATCGAACTCATTCTCTCACTGGCCGGCAAAAAAGACGAACCAGACCAAAATCATTGACAACTCTGACGCCAGCGTCATATTTCCATAACTCATTAAATAGCAAGAAGTAACGAGCCGTTTTGTTTCTGGAATCAAATTGCCGGTGTGAAGATGTATTGACAATATTCAGTCAGGCTGTTATACTTTTTAATTGATGGGAGAAAAAACCCGGTAGGGTTAATGGGTTAGCGGCTTGGTTGGCGGGTTGTTTCGGCAACGTGGTTCTGATTTAGCCGTGGCGAACTTCCGGGGCGGTTTATTCCGTCTCGGAAGTTTTTTTTGCGCATAGCGGATTTATCAGCCCCCGATGTAAAATCGGGGGGTTAAAGAACTTTTGACGCTGGCGTCTTATTTGCCTTGTTATTTTAATAGATGAAATTATGATAGCGTGATAATGAGCGACGAATATCAAAAAGAACTGCCGCGACGGGGAGAGTTTGTCGGCCGGGTCATTAGTCATAGTGATTTTGGTGCGCGGAGTAAATGTATATCGGTCGAATTGACAGGTACCGCCGCCCGGGTATTTGCCCGGACCAAGGCGGGTCAGTTTGTGCAGTTTTCCTGTCGTAACCTTGATGAAACGCGGTCGCCTGTCCCGTTATTGCGTCGGCCGTTCAGTATTGGTGGTGTCCGTTCGGACGGACCAAAATCAAACGGGCCAGATGAGCCAAACGGGGATGAGCGGCTGTCGTTTGATGTGATATATCAGTTATTGGGTCCCGGCACACGGTGGTTGGAGCAGCGCCGCCCGAACGAGACAATCAATCTTTTGGGACCGCTGGGCAACGGTTTTAGCCTGCCTCAGCAGCGGCAGACCCGCATAATCCTTATTGGCGGTGGCGTTGGACTGCCTCCGATGTTCTTTTTGGCGAACCAATTATTCCGATCGGGTTATAAGGATACCACAGCTTTTGCCGGGATACAGACTGCCGCCCACTTCGAACCTGAAATAATCACGCGGAAATTTGATGAATGCGACTGCCCTTGTGAAATTTCAACAGACGACGGCAGTTATGGTTTTCGTGGAAACGCTGTTGAGGCATTGGAGGAATTCCTTGGCAAAAATCCTGATTGGCAGCAGGCTCAGATTTACGCGTGCGGCCCCGGTGTAATGCTCAAGGCCGTAGCTGCCCTGGCCCAGCGGCGAGGGATGCCCTGTCAGGTGTGTATGGAGGCGTATATGTCCTGTGGGATCGGTATCTGCCAGTCCTGCGCCGTGCGTGTTCGGGACAAAAACTCGGCTGAACAGGCCGTCGATGACAAACCACAACATAAAGCCAATGACAAACCGCAATATAAACTTGTTTGCACTAACGGACCGGTTTTCGATTCCAGGGAAATAATGTGGGATGAATAATACCGTTGAACCCGATTTATCTGTTTTGTTAGGCTCGGTCCAATTGGCCAACCCGGTCATGACTGCCTCCGGTACATGTGGTTACGCTTTTGAGCTGCGTGATTTTTTGGACATTTCTCAACTGGGCGGTTTCATTACCAAGAGTATTACTTTACATCAGCGTTCGGGCAACCCTCCTCAGCGTACTTTTGAGACCACCGCGGGCATGCTCAACGCTATCGGCCTGGCCAACGTGGGTTTGGGTCGTTTTTGTGAAGAAAAGCTGCCGCTGTTGGAAAGGATGACGATACCTGTATTTGTCAATGTTGCCGGTAGTACAATCGACGAATACGTCGAGGTTGCCAAGCGTTTGAGCCGGGAAACATCGATAGGGGGGCTGGAGATAAACATCAGTTGTCCTAATGTGAGTCAGGGCGGCATAACCTTTGGTACTGACGCCAAATCGGCCCACAAGTTGGTTTCAGCGGTGCGTCAGGCGTGTCCGGACACTTTGTTGATTGTCAAGCTGACCCCGAACGTAACTGACATTACTATTCCGGCACGGGCGGCGATTGAGGCCGGAGCCGACGTATTGAGCCTGGTTAATACTTTTGTGGGCATGGCGATTGACATCAGGACTCGCCAGCCGGTTTTGGCCAACCGTACCGGCGGCCTGAGCGGCCCAGCCATAAAGCCGATGGCGATTTATATGGTCAATCGGGTTTATGAGCAGGTAGCTAAACAGGCACAGGTACCGATTATTGGCTTGGGTGGTATAAGTTGTGGTTCGGACGCTTTGGAGTTTATCGTTGCCGGCGCCTCGGCGGTATCTGTCGGGACACAGATGATGATTGATCCTGGGAGTGTATCC
>DAOWIP010000314.1 GCA_030640865.1 Sedimentisphaerales bacterium
AAGGTAAAAGAATTTAGGTTGAAAAGCACTAAGAAGCCAACACAAGAAGCAGCTCAATTCCCAACCGTATTTGCAGAAATGCGACAACCTGACAACAATTACGTTGTTATCCCGTGTCATTCATCGGAAAACCGAAAATATATTCCATTTGGTTTTTTTAGTAAAGACAATATAGTTGCGAATAGTTGTTCATGTGTACCTAAAGCTACTTTGTATCATTTTGGTGTCCTGACATCACTGATGCACATGGCTTGGGTAAAAACTGTGTGCGGTCGATTGAAAAGTGATTACAGATATTCCAATAAAATCGTGTACAATAATTATCCATGGCCGAAGGAGCCGAGCGGCAAGCAGGTTGCGGCGGTTGAGGCGGCGGTGCAGGGGGTGCTGGATTCGCGGGCGAAATACCCGGATAGTTCCCTGGCCGACCTGTATGATCCTTTGACAATGCCGCCGGAATTAGTCAAGGCGCATCAGGCATTAGACAAGGCGGTGGATAAGTGCTATCGGCGGTCTGCCTTCGCCGGCGAAACCGAACGGCTTGAATACCTCTTCGGCCTGTACAATGAATATGTCGAGCCGATGATCAAGGCAGAGACGAAAAAGAAACACCGGAAACGGGCGAAAAAAATTTAGTATAAGTCGCCTATCCCGCACTTGCCGTCAAAGGAAATACCTTGAATTAATCCCGCAAATTCAATAAAATACAAAGATCAATAGCTGGAATTGTAAGATAAATTGACTTTAGGGTTATCAGTGGCAAACAAAAAAGCTAATCTTCGATCAGAACCAAGTTACAAACTGCATGTTGAAGCAAATGGCTTCTCAGATATATTATGTGAGGTTTATTTACCAAGAAAAAGGTCAGGGGAAGTTGAGATTTACCTTTACCCTAATAAAGATATTCCCCAATTCCCTTGGAAGTTTTCGCTAAAAGGAGAAACTAAAGATTTTCAGGGACAGGCTGATGCAATCATTGAGTCAGAGACCGTATATCTTAAAAACGAAAGCACAAGGTACTGGGGCATAGAAATCAAAGACAGAGTAGTTGCCTGCCGTCCAGACGACGTTAAGATTACCCGAAACATAAATGACTCCCCAAAAAGTAATAGCATGGTGAATGGTTTTTTCATTATTACACCACCAGAAGTACTTCAAGACATTAGACAATTAATACCATATCCGTCAGGCCAAGTTCAGTCTGAAATTATTCAAGAATTTAATGCAATCATAGAACCTGCGGTCAAACTGGATTTTGACCAGCAGTTTCTCTATGAGCGTGATAAATCTGGAGGAGTTAATTCTGTTACAGAGTTAATCGCCAAGTTTAGTGTAACTCAAGAAACTTTTAATAAGATTATTGACTTCAATGAAATTGATGATTTGATGCTTCTCCTATCATTTGCTTATAGACAGCGTTGCGTAAGTTTGGGGTGGGTTGCGAGTCATACTAATAAGATTGAAACCTTTTACAGGCAAAATATGGCCAAACCATGTGTTTCGGCTGACCATGGTTTTTATGACATGCTTATTGAACGTCATCTCTGGATGGAATTCCTTGATATTGCACATAAGAAGATAACATTGATGGATTTAACGTGCAAAGAAAATCTACGAGTCGCCATAAACGGACTTCTTAATTACAAGGAATTACACTTTGAGGCATCATATCAAGTACTCTATTCAGGGCTTGAGGCACTTTGCAATCTTTTTAAACTTCATTATAGAGAAATTGCTAAAAAAACAAATAAAGACATACAAGCAAGAGCCTATGCTATGGCCAAGTACCATAAGATAAATTTAGATGACCTTTGGCCTATAGGTAAAAATGATCAAAAAGAGACTCTTACGTACATAAGAAATCAAATTTCCCACTGCTTTGATAGAGAAGAATTACATAAGAATGATCTGATAATGGCCAGAGAACATCTTGTATGGATTATCGAACGGTTAGTGTTATCACTTCTCAAATGGCCAGTTGAGAAATCGAAGGTCTCAACGGATTTCCTTTCCTCACATATGGCCTGTTATGTAGACTGGCATAAAAACAAGAAGCAGCAAGCGTAGGCCGGACAAAAAGTAGGGCGGGCCGCGGGCGCCATTTGGGGTTGATTGCGTTGGCAATTTCAATAGAGTGGTATTTGTCATAATTCGACCCCTATAGGGTCGAAAAGAATGTCGGCGATAACTGACCACGGGTTTCGCTGCGCTTCACCCGCGGCTATTATTGTTATGACCCCTGCGGGGTCTGGTAATGTAAAATCGCGTGAACGACTACCCATTTTCAATCGTCCCTATAGGACGAGAATACGCAGAGGGACAGGTTTTCCAGCGATAAATCGCTGGGCTATTATCTTATGTCCCTACGGGACTTGTAAGCCACCCACCTCTTTGCTTTCGGCAAACAAGTTTGCCTACGGCAAAAAGGCGTCACCAAGTCGAAAAGTGGAGAGTAGAGGGTAAAGAGAAGAGATGAGGAATCAATTGAAAATGACGAATAATAGAAACCCGCGTAGCGCCCAGGCCCACCCTACAGAAGACCCCCGCTTGACAGCAGGGGATAAGAAAGCACCGACATAAAGTCGTGGGCTAAGAATTTGTGAACGGTTACAAAATTATGTCTGGTCTTCTTCAATACGGATATTACGCTGTCGAAGTTTGGCTAATTTTCTGTTTCGGAAACTGTCCAGAAATACCGCGAGGAAGATAATAGCCGCCGCCACGAGCGGTTGCAGATACAAGTCGATCTGGGCGAAAACCAGGCCGGCTGATACCATCTGGATTAATATCGCGCCCAAAACCGTGCCGGGGAAAACGTGGCCGATGCCGCCGAACAGACTCGCGCCACCCAGTACCGCGGCGGCAATCGCGTCAAATTCGTCTCCTTTGCCAAAGCCGGCGTTCACAATGCCCAACTGCGCTACCGAAATGAACCCACCAAGTGCCGCCAGTATTCCACAAATAATGTATGTGGTTACCAGAATACGACGGGTGCTGATGCCAGCTTTTAAGGCGGATTCGGTATCATTGCCCACAGCATATATCTGGCGGCCAAGTTGGGTGCGATGAAGAAGCAGATACGCGGCCAACACTACAATGAAAAAGATTATGATAGGAAGAGGAATGCCCAAAAGCCGTATCGAACCTATCTGAATCACACTGTCCGGAAAAGGAACGGCCCGTGATTTTGTGAACAGCAGACCAAGTCCCCGGCCAGCCACCATCGTACCAAGAGTGGCTATAAACGGGATTATCTTTATTCTCGCGATCAATAACGCATTAACAGCCCCAAAACAAAAACCCACAGCCAGACATACAATCAAAGCCAGCCATGCCGGCAATCCGTAGTTTTTTATCAATAAACCGGCGATGACGGCGGAAAGATACATATTGGAGCCGACTGACAGGTCGATTCCCGCAGTTAGAAGAACAAATGTCATACCGACCGCGATAATACCAATATATGAGGCCTGTTTTACAATATTCTCAAAGTTCTTCAACTCGAAGAACCCGGTCGTCAGCAGGCCAAACGTGATAAAAATAATCGCGAACAGGATAAGCGACGCGTTTTCCAGCATCAGTATTATAATTTTTTCCTTTGTTTTGCGCATCAGTCGGCATTTTCTCCCGAATGAGATTCACGGTCATGCCGCTGGTCGGCATGTTCACGAAAGGCAGTGCGGAGTATCTGTTCCTCATCAAACTCGGATTGCCGGAAACTGCCCTGAATTTCTCCATTACTCATTACCAGGATACGATTACAAATTCCTGTCAATTCCTCAAGCTCCGAAGAAATAAACAAAACGCCGGCACCTCCGGACGCCAATTCATTTATTATAGAATATACTTCCTGTTTGGCACAGACATCGATACCACGTGTCGGCTCGTCCATAATAAAAACTTTCGGCTGGGACAAGAGCCATTTTCCAATTACAACCTTCTGTTGATTGCCGCCGCTGAGGTTTTTGACCTGATGGCGACCGATAGGCCCGCTTTTAATACGCAGGGACTCGGCCAATGCCTTCACCGAGTTATACAAATGCCGCTGATTAACAAGCCTTGGTACAGTTTGGCGTGAATAA
>DAOWIP010000539.1 GCA_030640865.1 Sedimentisphaerales bacterium
CCACGAGAAGAAATTTTTCGACCTCTTTGATGAGCTTGCGGACAAAGCGGTGGAGGCAGCGGAGCTATTAGTGGAATTGGGAACCGATTATTCCGAACTGTCGCAAATAAGCGATCGTCCGCGACATTATCACCAGGACCCGGCGGGTAATGATAGCCGCAAGGCTGATCATGGGCCTGTTGGTATGGGTGGGTCTTTGTTTGGGAATATGGCTGTCGCTGTTTCTGCTGGATAATTTTCTGCATTTACCGGCCGGACTGCGGCTGGCGCTTTCGCTGGCCGGGCTGGGCCTGATGATTTTTCTGCTATGGAGAGACATCCTGGCGCCGGCTCTGCAACCACAGAGTATGGAAACAACGGCGCTGCTTTTGGAGAAAAAATACGCCGTACCCGAAAATATGCTGATCAACGCCCTGCAATTTGAAACTCGCGGTACCGGCAAGCCGCGCAGGCACGATCAGAGGGATTACCGATACCTTTTTAGATCAGGTGAAATACCATTTGCCCGCCGGACTATCAGGACAGGTTTATCACTGATGGCCCACGCGCCGGCAAGAGAACTGTGGCCCTTCAGAAAAATGGGCTGCTGGTCGGCTGTGTTTATTATACTGGTTATAGCCTGGGTGTTTTATGGTGTTGTTCAGGATCAATATGCCCTTAACGCCCTTACGAGATTTGTGCGGCCGTTGGCGGATGTGCCGCCGGTCGGCTCGGTATTATTGCGGGTAACTCCCTCATGCGATATTTCCCTCGCCCAGGGCGACAACCTGCCCGTCTCGATCAAAGTCAAGGCATTGGGTGAAAACATATCGGCAAAAAACGCCGGTGTAAATGGCCGGCGTCATCCCGAAATTATATGGATGGAGGGAGCGAACTATATCAGTCCAGAAATGGACAGAAACAAATGCGCAACCATACGCACCAAAGATGAGGGCCGCGGAGCGTACAGTTATACTTTTATCGGTGTGAAACGGTCTTTTGCTTTTCGAGTTTTCGCGGCGGACACTTACAGCCGCAGTATCAGGGTAACCGTGAACGCGGCGCCGCGGATAAAGGAATCGCAGTTTCATATTTTGCTACCCGCCTATACCGGCGTCGGCAGGATTAGCGGCATAGGCCCGCCACAGCCGGTGTCCGCACTGGCCGGGGCACGGCTGGAGGTGGAAATAAAACTGGATAAGCAGCCTGAACAACTTTTCTGGAATGGACCGTCTGGTACAATTGTATTTGAGCAGGAACGCCAACTGTGGCGGGCCGAAACAGTTCTGAACCAAACCGGTCCTTACGAGGTGGAAGTTAAAGGGCGGGGAATTGATAAACAAATCAAGATAGCCGCGGGGTCGATAACCCTCCAGCGGGACAGGCCGCCGGACATCGATTTTCTCACACTTGAACGAAACAGGAAGGTCAATCCCGGAGACGTACTAAAACTTGAGTTGCAGGCCTTGGACGATTTCGGAATCAGCAAAATACTCACGGTTGTTCGGCCGGCCCGCGACAGCCAACGAATTATGGAAGAAACAGACCAGAGCGAAAAGACCAACGGAAAGACCAGTGGAAAAACCGTAAAACAATGGACCTACAAAGGCCCACCGGGCAAGAAAGGACCTCTCAGGGAAACCCTGTTTCTGTCGATTGATGCCCGGCAGTTTGAACCTGGGGTTAGTTACATCCTCGAGGCGATCTGTAAGGATTTCAGCCCGTCGGGCCACAGCGGCAAATCCCCTTCCATACTATTACAGGTCAGAAGCCTTGAGGAATTAACAATATCGAGCGACGACCCTCACAGTCGGACCTTCGCCGAACTGGAGGCGGCAATCCAGGCCCAGCAAACCGCCCTGGGCATAACAAGAAACGTAACGGCTAACCTTGATGACATACTGGTTGAAAACAAAAAGGACTCGGAAAACAGAAAATCGCTTCGCAAGCATCAGGGGCAGATGGAGGAAAAACAGAAACGTGTCGGTTGGCACCTGAACCGTGCCTGGAATGTTTCCGAGGAACCTCGACCGGCGTTTGTACACAAAATGATTTCCCTTCGTGACGCGGAACAGGCCCGGGCCGTGGAAAAAATACGGTCCCTTATGGGGAAAAAATCAAAAGAAATAAAGAAAACTGCTACACTAAGATCGCTTAATTCCATAGAAAGACTTCAGGAATTCATCCTCAGTCGGCTCATCGAATTGAAGGGGCAGATAGCCGGGCAGAGCCTGATCGAAGCGGAAAAGACCTCGGCGGAAATATTGGGTGAAACCAATGAAACTCCCGGATCGGTCCTCGAAGACGCCCTGGAAAATATGGTAAGGGAACTGGACGATTTTATCACACAGCAGAAGGATATTATTTACAAGAGAAACATAATCACTGATAGGCCGCCGGAAGATTTCTCCGAAGATGATGAGGACGACCTGGAAAAGCTGGCTATCGATCAATCGAAACTGGCACAAATTCTGGCCCAGGTTGTCAATGATCTGACAAATATGAACCTGCTGGACTTCGGGGACAATTCGATGGTCGAATCGATGAAGAGCATATATCAGCAGGCGGACGAGTTGGCCGACAAGGCCCAGGAGGCGGCCGATATGCGACAGGTACGGGTGGACGCCCATCGCCTTGAAACCGAGACTGTGGAAATGGCCGAGGAAATTATGATTAACTGCGAAGCGACCTTAGGGTTTTATGATAATATTCAATTCATCGCGGAAATCCCGGAGGATGAGCAACTCGTAGCGCCGCTCGCGGAACTTCCTTATGAATTGGAAGACATTGTGGCCGACCTGATAACCTCGGAAGAGGAAATGCGACAGGAGGTGGAGGACATCGGCAGTTATCTGAACTCGCTTGACCACACGGCCGGCCCTGTCTCCGATGGAACCATCAGCAGCACCAGCGCCAAGGGTCTGACCGGTGATCAGAAGCCGGAGGACAATATTGTCCAGGGCCGTAGCGGTGCCGGACGCAGTGGTATGTCGGACGGACAGTTAGTCGAACCAGTCGCCAAGGCACTGCCCGACAACGAGTACGGCCTGCGTGAACGGGTTTCCAGTACGCCACTGGAAAGCGGCCGAGTTAAGGACGAAGACATCACGGCCCAGACGGGCGGCACGGGACTTGGCAAGACCACCGATGGCGCCAGCATATTTGGAATGGGCGGAAAACTG
The DNA here is from genome assembly GCA_030640865.1 of Sedimentisphaerales bacterium. Classification (GTDB taxonomy): domain Bacteria; phylum Planctomycetota; class Phycisphaerae; order Sedimentisphaerales; family SM23-30; genus DAOVXR01. The sequence goes on from DAOWIP010000539.1 coordinate 3,162, forward strand.
CCCCCCCGTGTACTGGAAATGATGAAGACCGCCGTGCTTAAGCAGCAGGCCGTCCGTCAGTCCGCCCAGAACCTGACAGGCAAACTCAAAAGCCATAATCTATCCGGCACGGGAATGGATAAGTCTATCCAGGCGATGAAAAAAGTGGAAGATGCCATCCAGGGCTATGATGGCGTTGGTATCCGCCGTGCATATAATGAAACTCTCAACGCCCTGAAGAAAACCCACCGCCAGGTGCATGAGCGAGTCGCGGTACAAAACATTGGCAGACGAGTCCCGGCTGAAAAAATTAATCATACACTTTCTCAACAACAGCTTACCCGGTTTCATGGATACGAACAAATGATTAACGCCTATTTTGAAGCCCTGGCCCGGACTTCGCAAAAAAAACCGGAATACATTAAATATAGTGCTCACGATTAAATTTTCCCGTTAGTACGCGGGTAAGTACTCTTACGACAATATGTTACGGTTTCGCTCGCGGGAATTCCAATACGCGGTGCGTATAACTGTAACCGTTCACGGGTTATCATTAGTAGCCCCCGATGTAAAATCGGGGGATTCTTCTCTTTATTAGCCCTGAAAGGGCAAAATAGTCTTGTAGCTTGCCCAGGGCAACCAGGCTGTGTCGCAATTAAACAGAAACA
>DAOWIP010000139.1 GCA_030640865.1 Sedimentisphaerales bacterium
CAATGAGGTGATACGCCGTTTTCAGTTACAATTGGTATTAGATCAGGATGCCCGCGCCTCAAACAAAGATGTTGAAATGGCACGACATAAACACATAAGTGGGATGTGAGTGTTATGGGTGTATGGGTATATGAGTGTATGAGTGTAAATCCGGTGAATTGAAAGGAAAAACGATTATGAAGTTTGGTTTTAAGGAATTATTATTGATAGTTCTTCTGATGGCGATCCCGGTAGGTGGGTACTATTGGGTGTTCAAACCGGCACAGGAGAATATGGTACGGCAAAAAAAAGAATTGGAACAAAAGACGAATAAACTGTCGGGTCTGCATAAGGCGCTGGATGGTATCAAGGACCTTGACGCAGAGGTGGGGAAGCTTTCCAAGGCAGTGTCGTTTTTCGAGGGTAAGCTGCCGGCTCGCCATGAAATTCATAAAGTTCTGGAACAGGTTACCAAGATCGCGGATCACCATCGACTTGAGACTCGCTTGTTTAAGACACTCAAGCCCAAGCCGTTCGCGGAATACAGCGAACAACCGATACAAATGGAGGTATATGGTGATTTTGATTCCTATTACCAGTTCCTGCTGGATGTGGAGAAGCTACCCCGTATCACCAAGATCAAGGATATGAAACTTGAAAAAGACGTTAAGAAGGAAGGAGCTATGAACGCCGGCTTTACTTTGAGTATTTTCTTCGACCATAAAAACAGTAAAAAGACCTGAGTTAATACAAACAAACAAAAATGCCACGCATGGCATGGGATGCGTGGAGAAGTGCTTAAGTAGGAGAGGCAGTAATGAATACAATGAATAATATAAATAATAATCAGAACGATCAGTCCAGTGGAGTTCCAAACTGGAACACGGCAGGCCCGGAGACCTATTCGGAGACGGAGGCGATGGATTCGACGTACTCCGTGTCCACCGATTCACACAACCATACAGCGATGATTCTGCTGGGAGTCTGCATACTGAGTATGTTAGGAGTGTATCTGTTCGGCCTGCGTCAGCAGCCGCAGGAAGCTACGGCGGAAGAAAAAGCCATCGAGGCCCAGGTGGATACGGCCCTGGCTAAACTGGTGAACGTCGATCGGAAGGCCCAGGCTGAAAAGCTGTTCAAAGATACGGAAAATATGGTGCAGATGTTTTATGAGTATCCGTCCAAACAGCAGGTGGCGGCGGATGATTTAAATAAAAACCCCTTCTATTGTTTTGATACGAAGGCGGATGAAAAGGACGCCAACGATCAGGATAAAACTCGAGCACAATTGGAAAAGGAATTGAGAAGAAAGGCAGCCCAATTAGAATTACAGTCTGTTCTGCAAAGTACCGGTGGGGCGAAATGCCTGATTAACGGTGAGATATTCGCAACAGGCCAAAAAGTAATAGATACCTTTAATCTGCGGTCAATCAATTCCGATAGTGTGGTTTTGACGGCCGGTGATCATGAATTTGTCCTGCAGATGTAAGAATTTTACGTAAAAGAAGACGCCAGCGATACAGGTTTTGCCGGAGAGGATTATGCTGGATAACAAAACATTTGATGAAAGCCTGGTAAAGGCCGGTTCGCCGAAGCCCACGGCACGGGAGAACAGTCTCGGTCCGGTCGAAGGTGAGTTGCGCGACCTCTGGCAGCCGGAGGAGGAACCACAGGGCAATCAGAACGTGGCTGTGGAAGAGCAGTTATGCGAGCGTGGCCATGTTACCGCCGAGCAGATGCAGGAAGCTCGCTCGATTCATAGTCAAACCCCCCGAAAACGACTGGGGCAGATTCTCCTGGAAATGGGAGTTGTGAAGGAAGCGGATCTTCTGGCGTGCGTGGCTGAGCAATATGAGCTTCCATTTATCCGCCTTGACCCCGAAATGGCGGATAAACAGATATTCGAGATACTGGACAGGAACTTTATCGAATCGCATAACGTGCTGCCGCTACAGATCGAGGACGGTAAACTGGTGGTGGCACTGACCGATCCCACAAATGTATTTCTGCTGGATGAAATACAGCGTAAAACGAAAAAACAATTGACGGTTAAAGTGTGTCCCAGTGAGGACATCAAGAATATATTGGCGACGATGGACGGCACGACCACCGACTTTCAGGTGGATGAAATCATCCAGGACATCGGTGATGAGGATGTTGAGATTGTCGATACCAAAGAAGACGATCTGAGCAGCCTTGAACAGGCGGCGGGCGATTCACCGATAATCAAGTTCGTCAACTACGCCATCGTCAAGGCGGTTAATGACGGGGCCTCCGATATCCATATCGAACCGCAGGAAAAGAAACTCAAAGTGCGCTACCGTATAGACGGAGTGCTTTTCGAGATGATGTCTCCGCCCCATCATATGCACGCCGCGGTGGTTTCACGTATAAAGATTATGGCCAATCTGGACATCGCCGAGCGGCGGCTGCCGCAGGACGGCCGGATTCGGGTGCTCATCAACAAACGCAATATCGATATGCGAGTATCAACGCTACCGACGCCTCATGGAGAAAAGGTCGTTATTCGTATTCTGGATGTTGGTCGAAATCGACTGACTCTTGAAGATTTGGGGATGGAAGAGGATACCCTGGCGATTCTGGACAACCAGGTACATCGCCCTCATGGTATTATGCTGGTAACAGGGCCGACAGGTTCCGGTAAAAGCACAACACTCTATGCTGCTCTGAGAACAATGGATATTAAACGCCTGAATATTTCAACGGTGGAAGACCCGGTGGAATTCCAGGTAGATGGTGTTACACAAGTACAGGTGCATGACAAGATCGGGATGTCCTTTTCCGCGGCGCTGCGATCATTGCTGCGTCAGGACCCGGATGTGATTATGGTCGGAGAAATACGCGATGAAGAAACCGCTCGCATAGCGATACAGGCATCGTTGACCGGCCATTTAGTTTTATCAACACTACATACCAACGACGCCCCCAGCAGTATAACGCGGATGATTAATATCGGGATCGAGTCCTACCTTATCGCGGCTTCTACCAATGCTATTCTGGCTCAGCGTCTGGTGCGGAGGATTTGTCAGCACTGTAAGGTGCCATACGAACCAAGCGCCGAACATTCCGGATTTATGAAAATGTACGGCTTCAGCAGTGAAAATATGTATTGCGGAACGGGCTGTGAAATGTGCCGCAATACCGGTTATCAGGGGCGTGTCGGCTTGTATGAGTTGCTGACGATCGACGATACATATCGGGATATTATCACCAATAACCCTACTGTAACGGAATTGCGTCGCCTCTGTCAGGAAAGAGGAATGATCAGTCTGCGCGACGACGGGTTTCGCAAGGTGAAGGCCGGACTGACAACCATCGATGAGGTTATGAGAGTTACCGAAACGGCGATATAAGTTAAAACTTCTTAAAAGGAGACGGCAGTGTCAATATTACAGGAATTATTGGTGGCAGCGTTGGACTGCGGAGCGTCCGACATACATATTATGGTAGGTTCGCCGCCCATTCTGCGTATCCATACCATATTGCAGGAGACGGATTTTGGCGTAAATACCCCTGAAGGAATTCGGGAGATGCTTCAGGAATTAGTTTCCGAACGGCGATATGAGGAGTTTCTGCAGAAGCGGGACATTGATTTCTCAGCGGAGGTTCCCGGCAAAGGCCGTTTTCGTGTGAACGCTCACTTTCAGCGGGGCAATATCGCCATTGCCTTTCGTACTATTATGGATAAAGTGCCGCCGCTGGAAAAACTGAATCTGCCCGAAGCAGTCCATAAACTGGTCGATCTGGCCCGCGGATTGGTACTGGTAACTGGTGATACCGGCTCAGGCAAGAGTACGACAATGGCCAGTATGATCGAAACTATGAATAAAAAATACCGCAAGCACATAATCACGCTGGAGGACCCGGTGGAATATGTGCTGACTAACAATAAATGCGCTATTGAACAGCGTGAGATGGGCAGCGACTGTACCTCATTTGCCTCTGGGTTAAAGCACGCTCTGCGTCAGGACCCGGATGTGATATTGGTTGGTGAAATGCGTGATCTGGAAACCACCTCGGCGGCGATAACCGCAGCCGAAACGGGCCACCTGGTTTTGAGTACCCTGCATACTATGAACGCCTCCCAGACCATCGAGCGTATCATTGATATTTACCCCGGCGGCCAGCAGAATCAGATTCGTTCGATGCTGTCCAATACCTTGCAGGCGGTTATTAGTCAGGTGTTGTTCAAGCGTATTGATACGCCTGGTATGATTCCCGGCGTCGAGTTGATGTTGTGTAACCCGGCGATTCGAAACTGTATCCGCGAAAACCGTATTTTCGAGTTGCCAAACGTGATGGAAACATCGCGCGGTCTTGGAATGCAGACGCTGGATTACTCGATCGCACAGTTGTGCTTTAACGGCCATATTTCAAGGGAGGACGCCCTGACCCATGCGGTCTATCCGGACAAGATTGATCGGGCGTTGAGTGCGTAAAGAATTTTGAGTCAGCCAGATAACAGGTGTTGTATTATGCCGAATTTTCGTTATGAATTAAGACAGAGTTCCGGCCAGGTAAGTGCCGGTGTTATCGCCGCCAATACCAGTACCGCCGCTGCCCAGATGCTGCGGGCCCAGGGAGGGTATATTCTTTCTCTGCTGGAAGTGAGAGATACCGGCAAAAGTGGTCTTAACAGTATTTTATCGTTCAAAGTTCAGACAGGCCCTTCCGCCAAGGATGTATTAAATTTCACCCAGCAAATGGCTGTGATGATCAAAGCGGGAATCAGTATCCGTGCCGCCCTTGAGGGTATTGTCGATCAGGTGGAAAATGATAAATTCCGCAATATTCTCCAGCAGATCAGGAGGGACGTGGAAGCCGGCAAAAGTTTTTCCGATGCACTGGCCAAATATCCCAAGGTATTCTCTCCGCTTTATATCAATATGGTACGGGCCTCGGAGTTGTCGGGTTCGTTCGGCGCTATGCTCGAAAGGATTGCCGGATATTTGGCCCAGCAGATAGAAACGCGTTCTATGGTTCGCGGCGCCATGATTTATCCGGCCATTATCGCTGTGATGGCTGTGGTAACGACGGTATTTATGTTGACTTATGTACTGCCGAAATTCGTGGTGATTTTCGAAGGCAAAGAAGCGGCGTTGCCTGCGCCAACTAAGATTATTCTCGGTATCAGTTATGTGGTGCGGACCTATTGGTATGCCATTGTGGGTGTCTTGGCGGGATGCGTCTGGACCTTTCTATGGGTTATTAATACCGACTGGGGGCGTATGTGGTGGGACAAGATCAAGTTAATTATGCCGATCTTTAAGAAACTGTTTCGCTGTCTGTATATTTCGCGCAGTATGCATACGATGGGTGAATTGGTCAATGCCGGAGTACCTATGCTGGATACCATCAGCATTACCGCGAATATCGCCGGAAACACAATATATAAAAGAATGTGGCACAAGGTATTTGTCGCGGTCAAACAAGGTAAGAAAATATCAGATCCTCTTTCGCGTAGTCGGCTTTTACCAAAGAGTGTTATTCAGATGATCGGCAGTGGTGAAGAAAGCGGTAAGTTAGCTGATGTGCTCAGAGACATAAGCGAATACTATCAAAAGGAGTTAAAGAGCGTAATTCGCACGGTAACCGCGTTAATCGAACCTGTGATGATTATTCTGATGGGATTCGTAGTGGGATTTATCGCTATGAGTATCATACTGCCGGTGTTCAAATTGTCGAGTCTGGTCAAAGGATAAAAAAATGTGTATGGGTGTAAGAGTATAAGGGGGAGAAAAAAAGCCTCAAGTTTATCATACACTCATACACTAATTATTGAGAGATAATCACTATGAAATATGCAATCAGGCCCAGAACCGGTGCTCGCGCAGGCGGTTTCACTCTGGTGGAAGTAACTTTTTCGATAGTTATTGTTGGAGTAGCGATTGTCTCGCTGATGATGCTTTTTGCGGCGGGGACTACTGTGAATTCGTTCGGTAATAAATTATCATCCGCGGTGTTTCTTGCCGATCAGTTGCGGTCTATGACCGACCAGACAGAATTCGATGATATAATCAACGACGGCAATCAAACATTTAGCGGAGTAGATGCCGATGGTAATGCTATTCCCGGCCTTGGGAGTTTTCAACAGGACCTGACTATACAGACGATCAACCCCGAAGATATGACGGTGTATGTCGGCCCCGATCCGACAGCAGCCATATTAACGGCATCCGTCTCAGGCACAGAAGGTCAGCTATTACAGATAAGTTGGCTGAGAGTCAAATAGGAGGTGTTTTTCGCGAAGTTTAACGATGGAGGTTTTTATCGTAAGTGTTACATATTGAACAAGAGTGATGGAGGTTAGAAAGGGTAATCTTATGACTATGCGAAAATGGTTCAGCGGGGGGTTCAGTTCTGTTCTGGCGATGATATTTGTCGCGTTGTTTTCGGTATTGGCCATATCGTTCACTGCTATGAGCAATATCAACGTCCAGATGTCGCGTAATCACCGCGATCTCTCGGCGGCTCAGGCAGCGGCTGAGTCGGGACTGGAATACATGGATTATTATGTCATAAACTATATTGATAATCAGGCACCTAAAACCTTGAACAATATTATTGACGACACAGATTCATCGATCGTTTATTACGATTTTACCTCATTCCTGCGTGAACAAATGAGCTCCTCGGTGTTACCGGCCAATCAATCGATTGGCGAGCCGGTTACTTTCAGTAATGACGGTCGAACAGGGCTGGAAGTGGCAATTCCGTTTATAGGTTTTCCTTCGGACAATCTCGCCGGCTTCACCCTGACAATCAGGCAATACAATGATGACCCGCAAACGCTGAATATTATCAGCACAGGGACTATGGCAGGGGTCAGCAGGAAAGTCAGTATAAATTATTCGATGACCAAGGATACCCAAATGCTGCAGTTTGCCGTGGCCAGCAAGAGTCCCATCGAAATCACCGACGATACGACGATAGGAATCGGAGTGTACAGCGATTGGGAAAATACGGCAATCGCACCGCCGGTCACACTGGCCTCCATATCCACGATAGACGGCAGCGTAAATACAGTATCGAGCAGTGATGATTTTACGGATGCCGGCTATGCGCTGGAGGACAAGTTGCAGGGCACATATGAAGATATCAACTATGATCAACCGAAGATAGAAATACCGTCCGCGTCCGATTTCGATACGAGTATGTATGCAAAGGATGTGTCTGTCCTGTCCGCGGGACATACTACTAATACGAAAGAATACTTTCCTCACGCACCAGGAAACTATGAACAACCGATTGTAGGCAGTATAGAACTCAATCGCACGGTCTATGACGGCGTAACCATCAGTGATAAACGGGCCATATCCGGAAACGCCCTGTTCCGGAACTGCATATTTGAAGGAATTTTTTATATCGGAACCACCACCGGAATAGGTACGAATAACGTCCGGTTTGAAGACTGTACTTTTAACGGTCCGATTATCACCGGTGTGCCTCCCAAGTTCGGCCCTGAAGACTGGAAAAAGAATGTCTTGTATTTTACCGGTGGTTCTACATTTAACAATAGCATAATGGAAGAGGCGACCATCCTGGCGCCAAACTACAATGTGGACATCGGAAATACCTCCAGCGAGAGTGCTATTACGGGTATTATTTTAGGCGGCGTTGTCGATATTCGTGGGACAGCGACCATTGATGGGTCGATTATTTCAATGGCGGATCCAATGGAGTTGGGCAATCAGGCCTATTTGCTGGATACCAATATCGGCATTTCCGAGGAAGGCAACCACACTATTAACATTTCACCTTCGCCGGATCGGATGCTGCCGATAGGAATTAAAACGAAAGTCCTTATGACCCGTGATGGTGATACATATATCGAATTATGATGTATTATACGGTATTACGTTTTAGTTTCCGGAGTAAGGACTTGTAAATCAATAAGGTTTCGTTTTTGGCCGAGCGAGGACGAGGCTGACAAGGAAGAAAAACGCAGGCCTATTAGTTGATAGTCCGAGTTTTTATGACGCCGTCAGCCGATGCCGCAGCCGGCCAAAAATGGAAGATTATTTATTTACACGTCCTAAGGATATATAGATTATGCTGCAAGACAAAAAAAACAATAAGGTATGTGGTGCCGGTATTAAACGGCATACTCTCGCACAGCCGGAAAACACCCGGCCCGGTATCCGCAGACATTCGCCGAGGCGTTGTCGGCCGGGTTTTTCGATGGTTGAAATACTCATTGCCCTGACGATTGCGGCTATGCTGCTGACGGCAACCGCCGCTGCCTTTGATGCCGCTTTGAGCAGTTACAAAAGCAATTATGATATGTCTGTTGTCGGCGTCTGTTCACGTAACGCTATGTACCAGATGTGCAGTACGATCCGTTCGGCCTGGAACGACCCGGATTATGATACCATCGATGTAACTACGGACGGCACTCAATGCTCGCTCGTTGATGCCAACGGCTGGGATGTGGAGTATCGTTATAACGCACCAACTAATGAAATGCAGGTCAGGGTGGATCGCGGCAGTGGCTGGTCGGACTGGTTCATTATGGTGGACAATGTTGTTCCGGTAGCCACAGGTGAAAAGATTTTTACAGATTTCGACCCGGAAGATACCGATTTCCCTGCAGGTACCGTCGGCAAAGTCATAATCCGGTTCAGGGTACAGCGAGAGGGGATCAATCAGGCCGTAACCGCATCAGCGGTTCCTCGCAATATAGTGTACAATTGAATGGGTGTATGAGAAAATAGAAGCTTTATCCTTCCCCCATATACTCTTATACCCATACACCCATCTACCCATCAACATACAGCGTTAAGAACATGCTCGGCGACGTAAATCGGCATGTTATTGGCCGCCCCCAGTGCGATGGCATCGCTTGGGCGGGAATCAATCTCGATTTCCTGACCGTTCCTGTTAATGATCAGCCTGGCGTAGAAGGTATGGTCGCGCAGATCGTTGATTTCGATCCGTTCCAGTTGGCCGGCCATTTCTGTAATTACATTGAAGAGCAAATCGTGCGTCAGGGGTCGTTCCGGCTGAATTCCCTTTAGTCGCCGGTCGATAGCCAGAGCCTCGGCGATACCGATAACGATAGGGAATGCCCGTTCCCCGTTCCGCTCCCTCAGAACAATGATTTGCTGTTCTGTGGTCTCCTGGATAATAATCTGACAAAGTTCCATTTCAACTTCCATAAGAAAGTCCTCAAGTAGGGCGGGCCATGCCCGCCGTGTTTATTAGCCCTCGCTGTTAAGCGAGGGTCTTAGCCCCCGATGTAAAATCGGGGGGTTCTTAAGTAGGGTGCCGATGAAATCGCACCATTTCTTTTATCAGGCCCGAAGGGCCGAAAGAGCGCATAGCCGG
>DAOWIP010000293.1 GCA_030640865.1 Sedimentisphaerales bacterium
CCAGCGGCATTGCCGCTTTTTCTCTGCCCGCGTTGCGGGCGGCATGGGGTTGGTGTCTTCTTTGATGCCAACCCTTTATGATTATGCCGGTTGCTGCAATGCGATAAACTCCAGTCCGCCGCAGGCGGGCTGCTCTTGAACGATTTTCTATCAACTTTATTGGAGTTGAACCTAAATAGAAGATGCGGACGGGACGTCCGCGGTACATTCCGAATACAAATTCCTATACAATCGAGTTATTCTTTCAAGAGTTCTTTACTGATTTCTTCGATCCGGTTCCGGGCGTATTCGACTTTATTAGGATAGGCCGATTCCATATTAATCGACTTCTGGTAGTATTCCAGGGCCTTAACTCGATCGTGCAGATAATCGTCATAGATTCGCGCCACCGCGTACCGTGCCGGCTTGGGAGTCTGATCGTCCCATTGCCAGACCCGCTGATAATAGAGCAGTGCCTTGTGATAGTCCTTGAGATAATAGTGGTAAATCTCGCCCACCTGGAAGGCGGCGTCGTCGATCTTATCACTATTGGGATAATTGGTAATCAGTTCGTTGAATTTATCGATCGCCAGGTACAGGTTTTTCTTGTTCACAAAGAATACGCCTAATTTTCCTCTGCCCTTATGGTAATATTTCATCCCGTCCTGGTATAGCAGGTCTGCTTCCACGATCCCGGTCGTGGCCTTCAGTTCCGCACCGGCAATCTCGGCTACCACAAGGTAAGAATGTTTCGGACCCAGTTGCAGGTGTTCCAGTTCCTGCCTGGACCAGCGGGCCTTCAGATTATTCCCCTGCCGGTCATAAAAATCACCGAGCAGTTCGAGATATTTCTCATATTGAGATCGATATCGCGCCATCTGCTCGACCAGTTCCACTTCCGTATTACGCTGTAGGTCCGCTCCTTGCGCAACCTCCAGTGTCTTACCGACTGTCGTGCCCGACTGTCTTTCCACCGGCTGACAGCCTACAACGCTCAGCAGGAAAAGAAAAAGCGTAAAAAGGGTGCATAATACCATCTTATATTCGGTTTTACCTGTCTTGGCCATAGTCGAGCTCCTTATGTAAAGTTCTTTGTCAGTGAATGTTATCCATCAACACATCCATCATGATCGCACCAATTTAACCCTGATTCCACTTGAATGTCAAGAAAAACTTATCCGTAAAATTGTGTGATTCTTAAGTAGGGTGGGCTTGTGGCCCACGCGATTTCTCATCAGCCCCTGATGTAAAACATGTCCCCGCGTAGGCGGGGATCAGGGGATTCTGACCAACCCCCTGCGTTAGCAGGGGGTTAATCCCGTAGGGATATAAAATAATAGCCCAGCGATTTATCGCTGGGAAACCTGTTCTCCTGTATTTTTTAGTCCCATAGGGATGATTGAAATCAGATATATCTCAACACAGTGTATATCCCACCTTGACACTCACTCATAATTCAATTATATTCACGTCTTGCTGGGTGGGCTTGTGGCCCACGTGTCAACTGTTTGACAGCGAACAATCCACAACTAAATAACGGAGGTACTTATGAAAGAAAAAAGAGCGACCGGAAAAATTGTGGTGATATTATTAATAGCTGCGTTTGGCATTACCCTCACTGCTTACGCAGCCCTGAACAACAAGGACTTATCGGTGCATTCACCCACTCGGCCCAAACCTGTATGGATGTCCGCCCCGGAAAGGCTCGGCCAACCGCCCAGGGACGCAATTATCCTCGACGCCTCCCAATGGGCGCCGGACGGAAAAAAAACGAAGGGCGACAAGATTAAATGGAAGGTCGCTAAAGACGAAAATGGTATTGAGTATATGGAAGTCGTCAAGAAAACCGGCGAAATCCATACAAAAAGGGAATTCGGCAATTGTCAATTGCATATTGAGTGGAAAACGCCTGCGGAGGTTAAGGACAGCGGCCAGAGTCGTGGTAACAGCGGTATATTTTTCATGGGCAAATATGAATTTCAGATTCTCGACTCATACAGGAATCCGGTTTATGCCGACGGCCAGGCCGCGTCAATCTATGGACAGGTTCCCCCGCTGGTAAATGTCTGCCGCGGGCCGGGCCGGTGGCAGAGTTATGATGTAAGTTTTTTACGGCCGATATTCTCGCCCGACGGCAAGGTTATACGTCCGGCGCGTATCACTGCGTTCCATAACGGCATAGTCGTGCACAATAATTATGAAATCAGGGGCAGTACCCCTCATAAGAAAATCGCAAGTTATCAGCCGCATGGCGAGAAGGGGCCCATACGATTACAGGACCACGGTAATCCCGTAGCCTTTCGTAATATATGGATTCGCGAGCTTCCCGAAGAAGTACCCAGTTGCTATCCTTATATTAAAAAACCGGGCGAAAAATAGTCGTAACCGTTCACGGATTTAGTGCCTTAAAGAATTCGCAATCCATTTTGGGCGGCGAACTCACATAGAGAATATATCAAACGGCCCGAGGGGTAATCCAGCAATTCGGGGAATTCGCCGGCACGGTAGGCGGGACGGTACTGGTTCATGATATTTATCGCGCAGCCGGGTGCGGTTTGGGCGACGATTCTGATAACTTCCCGGCTGTCTGCGAGGTCATGGGGCAACACCAGATGACGAACCATAACTCCTTTTTGGGCGACATCGTGTTCCACGAGTAAAGGGCCTATCTGTCGATACATCTCCCGCAAGGCATCTTGGGCTATGGAAGGATAATCGCTGACATCAGAATATTTTCGACCGGCCGCTTCAGAGGCGTATTTGAAATCCGGCATATATATATCAATCAGTCCCTCCAGGAGTTTGAGCGTATCCGGAGATTCACAACCACCGCAGTTATAGACTGTTGGAACGGTCAATCCCCGCCGGCGGGCGATGACAATGGACTCGGCAACGGCATGAGCCACATGTGTAGGGGTAACATAATTGATATTTTCACAGCCCGCCTCGGCCAGGTTCAGGGCCAGATCGGCAATCTGTTCCGGCGAGCAGGGTTGGCCGACGGCTTCCTGGCTGATGTCGTGATTTTGGCAGAATACGCAGTGCAGATTGCAGCCGGCAAAGAAGATGGTACCGCTGCCGCCCCGGCCGACCAGTACCGATTCCTCGCCGAAGTGCCTCTGGGCGGAGGCCACCCGCGCCGTCGCGTCAATACGACAAGAGCCAATTTCACCAGCGACACGGTTCACATTGCACTGGCGGGGACACAGACGGCAGGGGTTGAGCCTCTCCCGCAGCCGGACGACATTTTCCGGCATCTCACACGAACCATCTTTTTTATATGCCGAGTTCATTTTCGCCGGTCAACCCGATAAATCCACGACAAAGGCATCAGGGATATAATCATTAATCACACTACCGACAAAATTAAACCACCGTTGGCAGCGATTCAGGATAATGCTGTCGCTCGTAGCGACAATTTCGTGCGAGTCCGAAAGGATTGGGTCTGGATTGGTAACTATATTCACTTGCCAGTTCCGGTTATTTTCATCGGCCAGTTGCAGCAGGATTGTTTTAAGCCTGCC
>DAOWIP010000383.1 GCA_030640865.1 Sedimentisphaerales bacterium
CACAGTAACATTACGCAGCGTCGCAGCCATAATCAAAGTGCCGACTTGCTTTTGCTCATCTGCCCGGATATATACTTCCTTGATTTTTCTGCCACTTGTGCAATAGCTGAATAAGCCGGTTGTGGCTGTATCGACAAATTTTCTTATGGTAACTTCGTCGAAGTTAGGACGAGTTTCATAGGGGTTATCCTCCAGAGATTGAACACCCCGCTGGGATACACCGAAGTTAAAGGAAAGAATATCACTATATGCGTGGTCATAATCCGGATTGGTACTTTGACCTTTGAGTCCTTCAACACATATAAAACCCGCGTAGGCCATTTTAATATCCCTTCCTGAACATGGGGATTAACCCCATGGGCAACCCCAATAATAATAAACAGTCATCAACAACAGGGATGGACATGCCTGCGCTTTGCGAAGGCATGCCATCCATCATTTTTATAACGATGCCTGAAATCCAGGGCCGTTGAAATGTCAATACAAATCAGGTATATAACGCGTTTGTCTTGCGATTCCAGCCGCCTTTTTCGGCCGCTCCGGCCTTGCCGGCTTCGTCACGCGGGGTATATTCCCATTTGACCCTGGTGAAACGTAAGGAGATTTCCTCCTGGGGCCGGTTGTAAGCATCATCGCTGGAGTTGCCGAATTGCCTGTAACCACTGATAATGCAATCTTCGAAAGTCCATTTCATGAAGGTGAACTGTTTGCCGGCCTGTGTATCACAGGTGTGGACCTCAATTGTGGCCGGCTCCTTTGCGCTAAACGCGTATTCACATAGGTGAGGGGTGGACTTATCGAAGAGCTTAGTGATCTTGAAATCGCCGCAATCCGCCTTGCCGCCAGCCAGTCCGCCGGAAGCGCTTACATCCGCTCCACCGGGCATCAGCACCTGGTGTTCAAAGCTTTCGAACTCAATCCAATCCGCATGGTCCGTGTCGCCACTTTCCCCCTTGATGTCGGCAATGTTGATAAAACCTGAAAACGCCATGATAAATCTCCTTTCAAAAGAATGTAACAGTTACCCAGGGCATTGCCTTGGGCTGGTCTATTTTGCCCTTTCAGGGCTAATAAAGAGAAGAACCCCCCCGATTTACATCGGGGGGTATTAATAACCTGTGAACGGTTAGGTTCATTTTTTTATCTATTGGACGTCGAATCAACCACCCTTAACCGAAGGCAGCTTAGACACAAGCCGCAGCGACCCGGTCAATCCCTCAAGCTGGTAATGGGGCCGCAGGTAAAACTTGGCCGAGTAATAGCCCGGATTACCCTCTACATCTTCGACAACGACTTCCGCCGCGGCGAGCGGTCGTTTGGCCTTGGCCGCGTTGGTGGCGTTCGGGTCCGGCTCGACATATTTCATTATCCAGTCATTGAGCCAAAGTTCCATATCGGCCCGCTCCTTGAAGGAGCCGATCTTGTCACGCACAATACACTTGAGAAAGTGCGCGAACCGGCATGTCGCGAACAGATACGGCATCCGCGCCGAGAGATTGGCATTGGCGGTGGCGTCCGGGTCGTCGAATTCCGCCGGTTTTTGCAGAGACTGTGCCCCCACAAAGACGGCGTAATCGGTATTTTTCCAATGCGAAAGCGGCATCATACCGTTTCTGGCCAATTCCGCCTCACGCCTATCTGTAATAGCAATTTCGGTGGGACACTTCATGTCCACACCGCCGTCGTCGGTCGGGAAGGTATGACACGGCAGGCCCTCGACCATGCCGCCGCTTTCCACGCCGCGAATCTGAGAACACCAGCCGAATTCTTTAAAAGAGTTTGTTATCTTCGCGCCCATCGCATAAGCGGAATTCGACCAGAGATATTTCGAGTGGTCCGCTCCCTCAGTATCCTCTTCGAAAGCGAAGTCATCAACCGGGTTGGTATTGGCGCCATAGGGCATTCGGGCCAGGAATCGCGGCATCGTCAGGCCCACATAGCGAGCATCTTCAGACTCCCGCATAGACCGCCAGGGAGCATATTCAGCCGTCTGGAAAATTTTCGTTAAATCCCGCGGATTGCTCAATTCCTGCCAGGAGTCCATATTCATCAGCGAAGGCGCGGCGGCGGCGATAAAGGGGGCATGAGCAGCGGCTGCAATCTGAGCTATCTCACCGAGAAGCTCCACATCCGGAGGACTGTGATCAAAATCATAATCACCGACAATAGCACCGTACGGCTCTCCGCCGGGACTGCCGAATTCCTCTTCGTAGAGTTTCTTGAAGATCGGGCTTTGGTCCCAGGCCGTCCCCTTGAATTTCTTAAGGGTCTTGGACATGTCCTTCTTGGAGATATTGAATACCCGAATCTTCAGCGTTTCGTCCGTTTCAGTGTTGTTCACAAGGTAACTCAGACCCCGCCAGGAACCCTCCAATTTCTTGAAATTTTCATGGTGAAGTATCTGGTTAAGCTGTTCGGACAGTCGCTGGTCTATCTCAGCGATTATAGACTCGATAGATTTGACCGCATCATCGGATATGAGGGCGGTTTCCGCCAATGCCTGCTCGGCCAGGGTCTGTACCGCTGTCGTTACGGCATCCTTAGCCTTGGTGGATTTGGGCTTGAATTCCTTTTTTAACAGAGACTCGAACTCACCCATCTCCATAGTTTCCGCTGGGGCGGCTTGTTCTTGTTGTTGTTCCGGATTCTGCTCAGCCATTGGATTGTTCCTCCTCGTTGGCAGGTTCATCTTCCTGTTTCGGCGCGGCAGTCAGGCCCTGCAGCAAAGTTTTGTCCTGGAGCACTTTTGCTATCAACTCTTCCGCGCCGCTTTTACCATCCATATAAGTTAATAAATTGGACAATTCCGTTCTCGCTGTGAGAAGCTTATTTAACGAATCCACCTTCCGTGCCACGTTCGCCGGTGAGAAATCGTCCATACTCTCGAACGAAAGGTCAACGCTTATATTGCCTTCGCCGGTGAGAGTGTTCGGTACCTGAAAGGCAACTCGCGGCTTCATCGATTTCAGCCGATCATCGAAGTTGTCAACGTCGATCTCCAGGTACTTCCGGTCGGCTACCGACGGCAATGCCTCGGCAGGATTGCCGGAAAGATCGGCCATTACCCCCATTACAAAGGGCAGATTGACAGATTTTTCCGCCCCATATAGCTCCAGATCATATTCCAACTGGACCCTCGGTGCACGGTTACGAGCAATGAATTTTTGAGAACTTTGTTTTGCCATAACTTATCCTTTCTCGCAAAATTTAGTAACACACTCCAATTAACTAATATTACTCTTTTGAGTCCCCGCTGTCAAGGCCTGTTATGCTCTCGATTTTGCCCATCGCGTCCGGGGCCACGTCGCGGATAATATCGATAAAGTTTTTGGATACCAGCCGTTGCGCCCGACGCAGCAGCAGAGGAATCGGGCTTGACGGCTCCTGCCGCTCGTAATATTTACAGATTTTGTCTATGGCTAAAGAGACATCCTGCGGCGAGCGAATCTCGCCGGAAATCGGTTTTACTTCATCCGGTTTCTGGGCACCAACGCCGGTCTCAGTGGTTTCGGCACCTGCGTCTGACTCTGCCTCCGAAGCAGTTCCGTACCCCCGTTTGGCCAGATACCCCTGCAGATGCTTTTGGATATCCTTCAAGGTTCCCGCGAACCCATCAAGGTTGGGGGCCTTGCCGACACCCACCAGATTATTGAGCAATTGCTCAATGGAATTAACGGTTTCGCCTGACGCGGCTACGGCCTGAGTTGTCTTCTGAAGTTCGTCGCTGTTGGTATCGTCGAAGGCCGCTTCAATAACAGTCATATCCGGCGGCGATGTGTCATCTCCGCCAGTCTCACTGAGCGTCCCGGCGGCGATGAGTATGTCTCGATAGCAAAAAGTTCCCATCCGCGCAGAGCGGCATATAGG
>DAOWIP010000228.1 GCA_030640865.1 Sedimentisphaerales bacterium
AAATACCAAAATGATTGAAATTCCGTAAAAATCGAGAGAAAAATCGTTTGGGCAGACAGGCAAATTGGGGCCGTTTCGGCCAGAGGGTCGGGGCAATTTGGCTGTCTGGGGCCCCGAACGAATTTTCTCGGTGGTAACACAATCTTGTTTATGCTGTTATGAGCGTTGCACTTCAGATTAAAATTCAGGAACGATTAAGTGCTGTAGTTTTTGGACAGCCTTGATGGAGTGTGCCAGGGGTGGCAGATAGGGCGCCACGGTTTCGCTATCTGCTGCCGTTAGGGGTTGGCTGTCGTCTTTATAGATTACTATAACTCCTGTCATTGCTTCGTCTGAAACCATTGGCTGGGCCAACAATGAAAGTCCTTCTAATTGGTGGCGTTCTTTAGGAGTAATTTCTTGCCAGTCGCCGGCTTTAGGAATTAGGCAGCCGGTTTGGGCAACTTGGGTAACTTGGGTAATAATTGTATCTTTCAGCAGTTGTTCTATTTCGTCCAGTTCGTGTCGGCCTTCATACCACGGCCCGGATATATGTGCTTCGATATCTTTGCTTTGACATAAGTATATAACTCCACTGGAGTTATCTATTTGTTCTTTGATATGGCGTAACGATTTATGGAGCAAATAATTTAAATCGAACTCGCCGGTCAGGTCGTTTTGGAAGTCGTAAGCCTTGCGCAGGTTTTGTAGAGTATTGGTCAAGTTTGTGTTAGAATGTACCAAGTCTTGGCATAAAAGGTTAATTTTATTGCGTAGGGTACGGCGATCGATGTTGGTTTTGCGCAAAAGCTGACGTAATTTGTGGTATCTTTGATCAAAAAAGAGCCTTTTTTTGCACTTTTCAACAGCCCCCCTCAACAGCCGATAAACATCCCCAAAAGCAAATGGCTCCGCAAGAATGCCGTCGAAATTCAGTTGAGCGGCACGTATGGCATCGTAAAGTGAGTCGTCCAATAAGACAGCCACAATGGCTGTGGGAGGGTGGATTTTTTGGTCGGTTACTTGACTTAACCGATCAAGGTCGGCACTGGAAACAGGAAGCAAAACCACGTCAGGATTGATATTGTGTTCCGCCAAAAAAGATACATCAATAATTCCACCCGGCAAAGGCAAAACAGACGGCGATTCCGCCTTCCGATAATGAAGGTGCTCCCGACCCTCTATCTGACGACAAAAACGCTCCTCTAAAGGACCGTCCAAAAACGACAGGATGCGAATGTCCGTAGTATCATCCTGAAACAATTCTCTTCTCCCTTCACAAGAAAACACGTGGGTCACAGGGACAGTATGCTACGTGGGCCACCCTACTTAAGAATTTACGATACGGCCCGTTCCTGCGCGGCGGATACATGAGCTGTGGGTAAAGCGATCCGAACACAAGTACCTCGGCCAAGCTGACTGTCCAAATGTAACTTTCCTCCGTTACTCTCAATATATCGGATACCACGACTAAGACCTAAACCACGTTTTCGGCCGGCCTGTCTGGCTGAGAAAAAAGGGCCAACAGCCTTCTGCAAAGTCTGCTCGTCCATGCCGCACCCCTGATCAATAACCTCCAGATTGACTACGTCCTCAAGCTCGTTATATCCAGCCCGCATAGTGATAGTACCGCCAGGCTCATCATAAGATTCAATAGCGTTGGTAATCACCTCCGTCAAAGCCAGGCTGATTTGACTACGGTCAATAACTAACTCCGGCAAATCATCATCAAACTGTGTCTGAATCTCAATGCCTCTGTCCCGTGTCAACTCACTCAGAGAACCAGCCGCCTCACTGAATAACTCCGCAACAGTAACGACAGCAGGGACAGGCTCGGCCGGCTGAGCAAATTCCAACAGGTCCCTGATAATATCAGCGATTTCCTGCCCATTATCAGCAATGGTCTCCAAAGTGTCCTTTCGCTGAGAGTCCTGCTCCTTAGAAGCCAATAACTGAGCACGACCCACTACAACGGCAAGCGGATTATTGATCTCATGAGCAGCACCGCAGGCCATCTCGCCCACAGCAGCAAGACTGCGTTTTTGCAGAAGCTCCTGCTGCGATTTTTGGAGATGGGCATTACTCTGGGCTAACTGCTCACAGAACCGGGATTGCTGTTCCTGTTTGTGGGCCTGCCGGACGGCCAAAGCGGCACCGGCGGCAAAGGTCTGCATTTCTCTAATCTGCCGTCGATAAAAGTCCGTGGGCTGATTCGTTTGCCAAAGTAAAGCACCAATAGTGTCCCGCCCAGAACGCAGTGGAATCATAACAGTAGCATCCGTTTCAAACATAGGGGCTACCTGCTCGAAAAACCAATAATGAGATGAGCCGACCGGCAGGACGGCGAAGCCGGCAGTAAGGTTCTCCATAAGCGGTTCGGCAGCGTCGTCAGCCTGGGGGTCATCAGTACGGTCAACGAGAAAAACAGAAGGCGCTTCATTTTCATCGACCTTGACAGCACCCTCTATAACCAAATCACCATTAGTACAGGCATAAACTCCGCAGCGTGAACAGCCGGTAAGCTCGAACCAGAGTTTGCAGATCACACCGCAAACGTCCACTACAGACTGTTCGTCCTGTAGCGACTGGTCCAGGTCGCAAAGAAGGTCAAGATAACGGCTACGCTGAGTGAGTTTCTGGTTTTTAAGGCGAAGCTGCTCGTTCAACCGGCCAAGTTCACTGTTCGCGTCAGAAAGAGCATCATGGTAAAGCGCGTCCGGATCGATGTCGTCCAGCCCGAGAAGAGAAGCGCGTTGGCTGATAGCCTCCGGCAGTTGGCGAGCAATCTGTTCGATTACCGTGGCAGAACACCCCAAAGCCTCCGCTACGGTTTCAGCAGATTCGGGCAGATAATGATTACCGGAATATCCAAGCCGCATCCGGCGCGCCAAGACGTCCGCCAAGTGAACGGTTTGGACGACACTCTGGTGCTGTACGGCATCAGGGAGGCCCTGAACCCACTGGTGATGCAGCCAGATGGATTCCGTGATAGCTTCAGGCAGATTCCACTTAAGGGCCAAACGACGGCCGGCAACGGTATGGTCCAGGCCAAGTATCTTTCTTTCCACGTCGGCAATATTGCCCATCGAAGACTCGGTTATCTGGACGATACGCGCAAAACTCCTGGGCAAACAGCTATCAATAGCCAATTTACCAATGTCATGCAGAAGTCCGCAAACAAAGGCCTCCTCAGGGTCAATACCAGAATCGATATGGCTGATGAGCATCCGGGAAGCACAGGCCACGGCCAAAGAATGTTTCCAGAAACCAACGCGGTCAAATTCCTCGGTATCAACGGAGTATTCGGGCCGATTCAGGGCCTCAAATACCTTAATACTCAAAACAGCGTTGCGTACAGCATCAAATCCGAGCAAGACAACAGCCTTGCTTAAAGACGCGGTGCTGCGACTGATACCCATGTTCGCGCGCGTGGCCAAGGTGATGATTCGGCTGGCGAGAGATGGGTCAGATTCGATAAGGCTTACCACCTCATTGGCCTGAGTGTCACTGCGAACAGTTATCTGCAGCAGTCGGGCAGCAACGGCAGGCAAGGTGGGCAGACTGTTAAGCTGCTGGACGATAAGCTCAATCTTTTTACTCTGAGAATATTTTGTTTGCTGTTGCGTGTTCATACGGCTTGTCTTTAATTGAGTGTACGCACCGCGTATGGGAATTCCCGCGAGCGAAACCATAACATCTTGTCGTAAGGTTCTTTACCCGCGTACTAACGGGAAAATTCAATCGTGAGCACTATACCTTTTTCAATCGTCCCTACGGGACTGAAATACACAGGAAAACCGGTTTCCCAGCGATAAATCGCT